>JAURNA010000207.1 GCA_030830385.1 Crocinitomicaceae bacterium
AATCCTTTTTGGTGAACGGATGGCAGCTCTCAACATCCCCTTGCGATTCACGATTTCATGTCGGGCGGAAAACGTAGACTATGAGGTGCTTCGCACATTGAAGTCCGGTGGTTTGACACATGTGTTCGTAGGAATTGAGTCCGGAATCCCGGATGATTTGAAATTACTTACCAAAGGACACAGTGCTGATCAGAATAAAGAGGCTGTGGAAATCATCAAATCATTGAATTTGAGCTTTCAGGCCGGATTCATGATGTTTAATCACCGTACCACGCTTACCCATTTAAAAGAAAACCTTCGTTTTCTTCGGACCCTGGGAGAATGTAAACCCATAGTGATTAATTCGGCCGTTGACCCTCATTTTGGCGCTCCAATTACAACACTCATGGATAGAGAAGGAGGTGTGAGTGAAGAAGAGACCTTGCTTGAAGCAGTGTACTCAGATCCCAAAATTGAATTGATGCGCGAAGTGGCAGAACGTTGCGCGAAGGCTTTTCAGCCGTTTATGGTATTCATTGCGGGGGTTAATTCTGCAGTGACCTATGAGTGGCGCAGAGATGTGCCCGGCCGAACGGTTGATGAACAAAGGGGGATTAACACCCTGGAAGATATCGTGAACAAGGGATTTACTGACGTTTTTGAAGAGACTCTTGACGTGTTAATGACGCGTAAATTCGTGGACAGGGAAGAGATTTTGGGCCGGGTAGCAAGCAAGCTCGAAGAAGTAAAAGAGCAACTCAAGTTACCCCAGGCATTGGTGATCCATACCCTGCAAACCGGCAAGGCCGGAGTGGAGTACTGGTCACAAAGTAGAATGATCAATCATGTTTTAAACATTTCAGTATGAAAGACCTAACTGAACTAATAGCGGTTCTGGACGCGACTCCCAGACACATGATCCTGCACGTAGCTCTGAGTCAGTTGTTAAAACCCTGCAATTGGAATTTGTTGCTCGCAAGACACATTGAAAACCTTTCCGACAACGACTTTTTTGAGACCGTCGATAAAATGCACATTCCGCATGTAGACCCGAGGGTTTTCATGATCCACGAAAACGTTGGTCGGTATCAAATTGTTGTTCATCATTTTGATTTGAATCGATTTAACAACAGCATGAAAAACAACAAGATAGGATCACATCATCATCATTTTTCCTTTGCAACCCGCATCATTAAAGGGGGATACACGAATGTGCTTTTTGAAAACGACGGCAGTTTAATGGAACCGGAGCTCACTCCATCCACGCAATGCCGCTGCACAAACGGAAGCGTCTATTCCATAGATTACCGGCAGTATCACTGCGTGTTCAGGCCCGAGCACAATTCAATGTCTCTTATGATCAGAACGGCGCCTGAGTTGGACCCCGGACACGCCAAAGAACCGGGTTACGACAGGGGAGTTATTCTGGCGCAAAAAAAACTGCTCATCGACCAGTTAAATGAGCCGCAGGAGGTCATTCCGGGTCGATTGGACGAATTTGAACCGTATAGCGCGATGAAGGTAATGGGGCTCTCGGCATGAGTAAATTAATACTCGGAACATGGGGATTGTCCGGGAAGTCATTTGTTGGGGACCGCGCCTCAGGTTATGGCGACGTATCAATCAACGACGCATTTGATGTATTCGATGCCGCGTGTGAGCATGGAATTGACCATGTAGATACGGCACCAAATTATGGAAATTTCAACGGTTACCGTCGGATTCATCAGTGGCAGGAGGATCGAGGAGCACAGTTCAGTTTAATTGTGAAGGTCGGAAGGTTTGAGCGTGAAGGTGTGATGCATTCGCATGGGAGCATCAACGAAATTCTTCAGCAAGCCGCACCGATCCTGGAAATGTTTCCGAATGTAAGTCATTTGTTGATCAAAGATCCGGCTGCAAGTCTCGTGGAAAACGGGCAGTTAGTCGAATTTATGAAAGCACTGAATATGGAACATCCGAGCCTGACGATTGGTTTTTCCACCCATTTAGCGCATGAACTGATGCAATTGCCCCCGGTCGGGGAAAATAATTTTGTAATCGAGCTGGAGTACAACGCGATAAACGCAACACGAATGAACCCGGTTCTTGACGTGCTCCACAACAAAGGGTGGAAACTATGGGGGATGCAACCACTGGCCTACGGTTTTTTGTCCGGAAAATACGACACAAACAGCCGTTTTTCCGCGCAGGATTGGCGGTCGTTGCTTCCCGGGTATACCGTCCAGACACTCTGCTTGTTGTCTGAAGCGTTCCGAAACACGTTCTTACAGGAATCTGCCTTATCGCCAGCCGTTCGAGCCGTGCTTTTCTGCCTGATGAACCCCATCCTGGAGAAAATTGTTATTGGCCCGAAGCACATCGGTCAGCTGAATGATTTTATCCAGGCAGGCAAATTGGTAAATGATCCGGAAATAATCCGGAAATTTGAGGAATATACAAAATTGATCCTTTAAAATTATGCACAATGGTCGATTCAGAAATTCTCCTTCGCAGGTTGTTGCCCGATGCCGCAGATGAATTGGCTGAAATGGCCAATAATTTTAAAATTTGGTCCAATTTGTTAGACACGATGCCGCACCCGTATTCGAAAGAGGACGCTGTTCGCTTCATTGAAATGGTTTCTGGTGAGTCTCCCACAACGACCTTTGGAATCCATATCGATGGGAAGCTCTGCGGTGTAATTGGAATCAATCCCAAGGAAGACGTATATCGCTTCAATATGGAGTTGGGTTTTTGGATTGGTGAGAAATATTGGGGCCGAGGCATCGCGACCGAAGCGGCACGGCAAATCATATCAATTGCGTTTAACACGCACCATGCGAACAGACTCACAGCCAGTGTCTTCGAGGGAAATCACGCATCCATGAAGGTGCTGACGAACAACGGTTTTTCAAAAATTGGCGTCGGAAAAAAGGCCGTGTACAAAAACCGGCTCTACCTGGATGAACATTATTTTGAGCTACTGAACCAACACCGGACGGCTCCTGCAGAATAGCTAACGTGCAACCCCTTCTGATTACCGTATTGAACGTGTTGTTTGGGCATATTCCTTCACTTTATCATGGGGGTGTGATATCCTTGGCTCCCTTATTAATATACACGATAGCCCTTACAGAATATCAAATTCTGGCGAAAGCGGTATTGTAAACTGACGAAGGAATTTGCGAATACGGCTTTGAGCGTTGGCAAGAAAGAACTGATCAACCAACTAGGAACGATATTTCGAACAGAGTGTGTTGGACGGAGGGCTGAGAATTTAGGCAACGCCCCAGTACACTTCGACAAGCTCAGTGTGCTGGGCAAGGATAATATGCATTATTAGCTGTCATACTTCGGTCATTCGACAAACTCACGACAAACAAGCTCAGTGTGCTGGGCAAGGATAATATGCATTATTAGCTGTCATACTTCGGTCATTCGACAAGTTCACGACAAGCAGGCTCAGTGTGCTGGGCAAGGGCGCGAAGACATAATATACAATATACATTATAGCTTGAGTTCATCAAAATGCCCTTTTGCCCTATAATGATGTTGCGTTATGTAACTTAGCTTAGGGAGTATCGGAAGATGCGAACTTTCTTTTTTTTTAGAGGGAGGGGAGACGAGGAAATAAAAACAGAGGGAATTCTAATCAAACTTTTCATAAGTCCAGCCTTGCTTCTCAAAGTAGGCTTCCATTAAACTCTCTTTTACGCCAAGCAAAACTCCACAAACATTTTGGCGTTGTAATTCGGTAAATTCTCCATCACAAGGAATGAAATGCAACATATAAATAGCTCTATCTAACCATTCCGTTAAAATCAAGACATTACCTTCATAAAACTTGTCAATTTGCTCAATCATTGGGCGTAAATCTTCCTGATTTAAACCACTTTTAGTATCGTTTGCATCACTCATTTGTCCGATTATAAGAATTATTTATCCGATTATCGGGATAAATGTAATTACTTTCGGATAAAAAACAAACTGATTGTTCTGATTTTCAGAAAAAAGTGTCCGATTTCCTAACTTTATTGTCGTAAAATCAGAATATAAATGACTGAATTAGGGCTTTATTTATCAAGGAAATCAGTAAACCGATCTGACGTCGCTCGAAAGACTGGAATTAGCAAAACTCGTTTGAGTGAATTGTCGAATAATGAGAGTACAAAATTACGTGCGGATGAATTGTATCTGATTGCATTGGCTATTGATGTTGATCCTTGTGAAGTGTTAAATG
>JAURNA010000208.1 GCA_030830385.1 Crocinitomicaceae bacterium
AAAGTCAGTTGTGTAGACGCCGCTTCGGATGCATACGTGAATGGAATCTTGTCCTTTCGATTGGAACCCGATGAGCAGAAGGATGAGTGCCAGACTATACCTTCGGACACTTCTTACAGTGATATCCCTTTTTCTTGAATTTTTTACAGCACTTTTTCTTCTTACAGACCCATTCGCATGCCCTAAAATTCTGGCAGTCATTTGCGATTGCATGATTGGAAAACTCCACTTATTTAGATTTATTCTAAACAAATATAGTGGTTTTTCATTCCCTACCCTCAAAAAAAGAGGTGTTGTGCGAGTCGAAACGTATTTGCGTGCGCCTCGATGATCGTCCTGATCTCAGGACTATACCCACCTCCCATACTGCATACCACCGGAATTGAATGATGTCGAGCAGTCGTAAACACAAATTCGTCCCGCTTTTTACATCCTTCCATGCTCAAATCCAGCCTACCCAACTTATCTGTCTTAAGGACGTCAACTCCAGATTGGTAAAAGATAAAATCGGGAGATTCTTCAGTGAGGACGTTTGAAACCTGTGTCTCCAAAACGGTCAGGTATTCTTGATCAGCGGTACCATCCGGAAGGCCGATATCGATGTCGGATTTTTCTTTGTGCAAGGGATAGTTGTGTTCCCCGTGAATACTAAAAGTGATCACTTCGGGAGTGTGACGAAAAATTTCAGCGGTTCCGTTCCCCTGATGAACATCCAGATCCAGGATGAGCACTTTTTGAACCAACGATTGGTCGAGTAACCATTGAGCAGCGACCGCGTGATCATTGAGCAGACAAAATCCCTCACCCCGATTACTGTAGGCATGGTGGGTTCCTCCGGCAATGTTCATGGAGATGCCGTTCTCAAGAGCATACTCGGCACATTTTCTTGCTCCTTCCATAATTCGGAATTCGCGTTGAATGAGCTTTTCTGACTGTTTGAAGCCTGTAGCTCGTTCTTCGGAACGACTCAGTGTCAACGTCTTTAACTTCTGAACATACTCCGGATGATGCACACGTTCAATGCATTCAACATTGGCAATATCCGGCTCGAAAAAATGTTCTTCCGAAACAGTTCCTTCGTGCAAAAGTTGTTCCGTGATTAGCGCATATTTTTCCATCGGAAAACGATGTCCTGGCGGAAGTTCCAGCACGTAGTCCGGATGAAATGCAATCTTTAGCATAAACGATTACCGACCCAATTTCACCTCCAATACAAACAGCCTTTTCTCATCCGATAACTCGAAAAAATGAGCACCAAGCGGTCTTCCCGATTTCATGCGGGTTGTAATGAAGCCCAGTCCTGCACCGCCCTTTATTGAGAGGAAATCTCTCGAAAGAACCGACAAATAGGTAGACTTCAATTCTTCTTCGGAATACCTGTTGATTTTATCGATGAAACTCATGATGCGTTCTTCATCTTCAACTGGAATGATGTTTGCCAGGCACAAACAGTAGGTATCGTTTGAAGACCCAATGAGGAGGTATCCCATTTGACGTTTGTGGTCATCCAGCTCTCCATGAATACGAATGTTTTGCAGTCCTTCAATCAAAATCGAAAACATTCGTTTGATTACCATTCGCCGATCTCCAATGGAGATCATTAAGTCCTCTACTCCCTGGGATATACTCCCAACCATATCCTGAGAGAACGTTCCAAAGTGAGAAACGAGCACATTGTAATTCCTTTCAACCAATCGATCAAGTTGCATCTGGAAAACCTGACGCATTCTGAAATTTACCGAATTATTTTCCAGTCCGACCTTTTTCATTTCTTATTCTCTATCCAAAAGAATGGATACGGTTCCTTTTGACGGTTCAGTTTCTCCATCATTGTACTCAATGATGAAATAGTATGATCCAACCGGTAACCGTTTTCCATTGAATGTTCCGTCCCAGCGGTTACTTTCATAATTACCCGCTTTCGATTGATAAACGAAATTTCCCCATCTATTGTATATATGGACCGAATTTTTTGGATAAATATGATCAATTCCGTCCAATTCCCAATCGTCGTTTGCTCCGTCTCCGTTTGGCGTAATCGCAGTTGGAATAAGTATTTCACACTCTTGAATCGTTACTTTAAGTGACGATGCAGGCCCGATACATCCCTCTAAAGATGTTTCATCTACATAGTAAATTGTTGTTCCCGTCACATTGAACGGATTGATGGAACTACCCGTTCCAATGCTATTCGATAGAGCGGCATCATCAAACCAGGTAAACGTTCCGGAACCACCGGATGCCGTCATTGCAGGAATTTCACCTGTTGTACAGTAGGCTCCATCTCCTGTAACTGTTGGAGCCAAGGGTACCGTAAATACTTGAACTGTTTGCATCGAAGCCGCCGGACATACTCCGGTAGTTGTGTATTCAACTGTATATGACATGCCTCCCACACCATTGAAAATTTCACCGGTTAACGGATCAATTGTAGCTCCGTCCGTTGGATTCGGGTTCAATGTAAATGTTCCGCCCGATGTTCCCGTTACGGTTTGTGGAACTGCAGATCCTTCGCAGTAATCTGTAACGGTGAAGGATGCGTCATCTGTTTGATTCACGGTAACTACAAAACTCACCTCATCTGTGCAACCGTCGTTGTTATCATATGCATAAACGATTTGTGTGGAAACGACTGGTCCCCCGGTCGGAGATACACCTCCCGGCTGAAAGTAATAACCTTCATTCCCTGTAAGGTTCGTTCCAGTGATTGTCGTTGGCAACGTGTAAGAGTCACACACTGTTACATCAGCAATCGGATCAAGTAATGGCGTTGTGTTGACTACAACGGTTACTGAGTCCGTAACCGAACAACCGTTGTTGTTGACCACTACATAATACGTCCCTGTTCCAACCTGCGTTGCATTCGGAACAGCAGTGGTCAATCCGGAATCCATGAAGTAGGATAATGTTCCGGTACTTGCAGATGAAACTGCGGGATTTGTAATGTCAACCGAAGCCGGAGAGCACACCGCTGCAGGATCGTTCACAGTCAGTACAGGAGTTACATCCACCGTAATCGTGAACAACTCATCATCCGAACAATTATTGGGCAGACCCGTATTATCGTAGGCGTAGAACGTACCGCTCGCTGCAATCCAATCACCTGCATTGTACATGGTTCCGGTACCGCCCGGGCCGTTGTAATAGGCCTCGTTTCCGGTGAGGTTCGTTCCTGTGATCAATGGC
>JAURNA010000209.1 GCA_030830385.1 Crocinitomicaceae bacterium
CCCGTCCGGGTCTCAGTCTTCGTTTGAAAAACTTCCTTCGACCTGTCGGACTTCCCGTCCGGGTCTCAGTCTTCGCCCCGATGGCTATCGGGGCTCTTGTGTATATCCTGTGAAAAAGTAGTTCTAACCATAACTCAAACGGACTCATACGATTTGTACATTTGCTCAAAATGCATTTTTATGAAATTCTTCATCGATACAGCCAATCTTAATGAAATCAAAGAAGCCAATGATTTGGGTATTCTGGACGGTGTAACTACGAATCCGTCGCTTATGGCCAAAGAGGGTATCACCGGTGAAGACAATATCATTCAACATTACATCGACATTTGCAACATTGTAGACGGTCCAGTTAGTGCCGAGGTCATTTCAACAGATTACGAGGGTATTGTGCGCGAAGGTGAACATCTCGCTTCCCTTCACAAGAACATTGTAGTGAAGGTTCCCATGATTACCGAGGGGATCAAAGCAATCAAGTATTTCTCGTCCAAAGGAATCAAGACGAACTGTACGCTTATTTTCTCGGCAGGGCAGGCTCTTTTAGCTGCTAAAGCGGGTGCTACATACATTTCTCCTTTTTTGGGAAGGTTGGATGATATTTCTTCGAACGGGTTGGAACTCATTTCACAAATCCGTACGATTTACGATAACTACACTTTTGATACGGAAATTCTGGCGGCTTCTGTTCGACATCCAATGCACATCATTCATTGCGCCGAAATCGGTGCAGACGTTGCGACGTGCCCACTGAAGGCGATTCTTGCACTTGCGAATCATCCATTGACGGATTCAGGCCTTGAGACGTTCCTGGCGGATTACGCCAAAGGAAATACGGTGAGTTAGTTCGATTGTTCAGTAAGGATAGGAGGAATTGTCAATTTCCAACGCCACGGTGTCTCCATCCGAATCCGCGCATGCAGGCTCGAAATCGCAGAAAAAAGAAACATTGAGGGGGTCATCTGAATCAACCCGACTAATGGTGCGTATTTCGCGACTAGACTCGAATTTGTCCGGAACAAAAAAGTCCGTGAAATCCGCAAGATGAGAAAATTAACCAACCCGAAACGATGAAATTCACTCTCATTCGTGTGGGTCTGTGGCTTCATCAGGAAGCGGCGCGTCTCTCAGTTCGATAAATTTCTGAATCTTCTCGTTTTCAATCAGAACGGTCAGGTTGTAATAGCTCAGTTTCCATTCTTCGCCGTTCCACGTTGCAATTCCGCTTCCACGACAACCGCGCATCCATGTATCAAGGTCTTCATCGAACCAGGCAGTTGTGCCATCCTCTGAAAAATTCCAGATTCGATTGGATGCCGTAAAGTCCCACGCTTTTCCTTTGTCAAAGTACGGTTTGCTGAAATCGGCGAACTCCTGTTTTGTCCAACGTTCTCCGGGAGCTGTTCCAAGAAACACAAAGGACTCATCCATGGTTTCGAAATAGCCATCAAAATCTGCATGGGTTGCATGTAAGTGCCATGCATCCAAAAGGGTATCAAGGATTGCTCTTGAATCTTCAATGGACATTTCAATACCGTCTTCTATTTCTGAGGTTTCCTCTGCTGTTGTGCAGGCCACAAGAATGACTGAAAAAACAAATAGGTATCGCATAGGTACAAAAAAAGCCGCCGCCTTTTGAGCGACAGCTTCAATATTAATCAAAATTGGATTACTTACCCATTTCCAGGCACATATTCACCGCGTTGTACGCGTTGACTACCCCACCTGTAACAGAAAGTGTTGCGAAATCAACTTCTTCATCTTCCGTTCCCGGAAGAATTTGTATTGTTCCCCTAAAATCCTGAGCGGACTTTAAGATAACGTCTTTGATTTCTTTCATGGACATTTCGGGAAAATACGACTTTAACATCGCAGCAACACCACTAACCATCGGTGCAGCCATTGACGTCCCCTGAAGCTTTTCGTACTTGTTGTCCTGAACAGTGTTCCATATCTCGTGACCAGGAGCAAATACATCGACTCCTTTTTGCCCCCAGTTGGAGAAAGCAGCTGCCAATTTCTTATCTGTATCGCGTGTGCTTGCACCAATTGTAAGATAGTGGTCCAATTTCTTCGTCTGCATATCGTACATGGATGTTGGGAAGTTGGGCTCCTCATCGACATTTTTGTCGTCGTTTCCAGCCGCATGTACCAGCAATACTCCTTTTGAATCTGCGTATTCCAGGGCTTCGTACACCTCTTTTGCCATTGGAGAGTACTTCTTACCAAACGACATATTAATCACAGAAGCTCCGTTGTCTACGGCATAACGAATTGCCAGCGCAATGTCCTTATCGAACTCGTCGCCATCCGGAACCGCCCGAATGGACATTAACAAAACATTCTCACAAACTCCGTCTCCACCAAGCCCATTTCCACGAACCGCACCGATGATTCCTCCGACGTGCGTACCGTGCAATGCATCCGGACCTTCTACGTCATTGTTTCCATAGTTGCGATCGTTCATGTCGTAAGGGTCATCTCCAACAACTGCACGACCGTCGAAGTCTATATTGTAATGTGTATCAAGTCTTTTCTTGACATTCTCCGCCTGCTCTTTGAAATCATCTTTACTGATTTGGCCAGAAACGACCGCCATTGCGACTGAAAGGCTTCGCTCTTCTTCGGGGTTTTTCTTGATGTGCTTCCGGAGTTCTTTCAAGGATACGTCTTCTTTTCCGAATTTTTCTTTCAATGTTGCAGGCACACCATCTATCATCATTTCCAACATTGGAACCCTCATGTTGATAAATCCTTCGTAACGACTTCTGTCTTTTTCTAAGTCTTGTACACACTGCATGTACGTATCGTACAACTTCTGATCATCTGCTCCGAGCGTCTCGCGATCTGCTCCTTCAAATTGCTCTGAATAGCGAGCGATGATGCGCGTAAACTCCAAACGCATGGAGTTTGCATTCTCTCCTCCGGGATTTCCAAGGAAATTCCAACCGTGAACGTCATCGATGTAACCGTTGTTGTCATCATCAATTCCATTCCCCGCAATCTCATCTGTATTTGTCCAGATTTTCCCCTTCAAATCTTCGTGTTCAATGTCAATTCCGGAATCAATTACTGCTACGATTACCGTCTTGGAATCGCGTTTTTTTAATTTCTTATACGCTTTTTCCGTATTCATTCCAGCTTTCTTCCCGTTGTACCAGTTCAGAATCTTTTTGTCAATATCCTGAGCCAACGTAGAATGTGTAATACCCATTACAAACATTCCAAGGGTTATTCCGATTACTCGTTTGTTCATTATACTATTCAATTACCTTAGTTAGAGATTATTTTAATTGTATAAAAATAGAATAAACTTCTTATATTTATGTAGGTGCTGTTGACGATTCAGCCCTGTTTGACGTCTTTATAAGAGAAACTGACAAATGGCAAGACCTTTACTACACTACTTCTTTACGTTCTGTATTCTTTCGCTTTTTACGTTAAATACGTATGCTCAGAAATTTGGATTTGATCAACTGGTTCAAGAGCAACCCGATCGCATCTCGGCCTTTGCGATTCCAAATACGGTTCAAAACAAGAATACGATTGATTTGCACCGTATTCCCATTAAGTCCATCAATGACGATTGGCTTTACATTTCTACAACTCCTGTATGGATCGACATTCAGTTGAAATCGGGTTCTATTTCAGATTTTCATTTTGAGCTGAGTAACCCTGTCGCACTGGACGATTCTGCTCGCGCTCTACATTGGGTCGACACAGTCAATTCCGGAGGCGGTGGATTGAAGATGCCTTACACCGGAAAAGGTGTTATTATGGGATATATTGATACGGGTATCGATTGGGGACATGAAGATTTTTGGAACGAAGATAGTTTGAATCGTGTTCTTCGTATTTGGGACCAAAACCTATCAACTGGGTCCGCTCCTCAACCGTATAACTACGGATCAGTGTACGATAGCTCACATATAAATGCCATTAATTGTCCCAGCATCGACACCCAGGGTCATGGTTCTATGGTAGCCGGACAAGGCTCCGGGAATGGGCGTGCAAATGGAACCAACAAAGGCATGGCTCCGGATTGCGATATAGTTGTGGTTAAAAGTAACTTCAGTGCTCCGAACTGGACGCTCACCGTGGCTGATGGTATCGACTACATTTTTAAAGTCGCCGATTCACTGGGGAAACCAGCTGTGATCAATCTTAGTTTAGGAACTTATTTAGGAAGCCATGATGGTAATGATGCGGCCTCAGCAATGATCGAGAGTTTATTGGACGAACACCCCGGACGTATAGTGATTTCAGCAGCTGGTAATGGTGGTACAGAACCGCCCTTCCATGCGCAATCTACAATGAACGCGAGTGACACGGTGTTTACTTGGTTTATTAATAATCCTGCCGGCGCATATGGACCCAATACTATTTTATTTGATATTTGGTCTGACATAGGAGATGCTACCTGGGATTTTGCCCTTGGAGCTGATAAAGTGAATCCGAGTTACGAATTGAGAGGGATGACTCAATTCAGAGGTGCAACTTCGTCGCTCGGTGTTCCCATTCTGGATACCATTTGGAATGGTTCCAATCAAATCGCTACCGTTGAAATTTATACGGGGACATCCGGAGGAGCCTTCAACATGTTGGTATTCTTTTCTCAGATAGACTCCACAGATTACAGGTTTAGATTTTCTACCACCGGATCGGGAAAGTACGACCTCTGGAGTGGCGCATTTCTCGGACTAAACAACATGGAGGAGAATATTCCCAGCGTTGGTGTTTACCCTCCAATTGCAAATTATGTCATGCCTGACACGCTACAAACAATTGTATCCAGTTGGAATTGTTCAGAAAAAGTGATTAGTGTTGCGAACGTCATGAATCGAATGAATTATGAGACCGTTTGTGCCGGAACATACACGGTACCCAACTACCCTGGCAGAGGACATCGATGGCGTGCCTCAAGTAATGGACCCAATAGGCACAATGCAATCAAACCTGAAATTGGTGGTGCCGGAGAGGTATCATTAGGGCCCAATACACTTTGGAACCTTTCTGTTCCAGGCAATTGTGTGGTAATTGACTCCGGAGGTTGGCACTGGCGAAATGGTGGAACTTCAATGGCCGCGCCATCAATAGCAGGAATTGCCGCTCTCTACTTGGAGCATTGTAGCAATGCGAGTTACACGCAATTCAGAAACGATCTCTTCAACACCGCGGATGTTCAGCCATTTATGGGAGCAATACCAAATAATTATTACGGCTATGGTAATGCGAATGCCCTGGATTTGATGTTAGGCACTGAGTTCAATCCCAGCATCGTGGGAGATACCACTAAATGCGATGAACTCGTAACACTTTCAGTCAACTCCCCTCTCTTAGTTGACTCAGTCGTTTGGTGGAATGGTATCAACAATTTAACTCTTGACGCCGACTCGGGGTACAAGTATGCTACTGTATATGATATCCGAAGTTGCAGTGCAGTCACAGACTCGCACTACATAGAACAGTTAATTGTTCCAACGATCAGCAACATAAGTATTTGGAATGATTCATTGACAGCTGTTGCTTCCGATGGATATCAATGGACTCTTGACGGATCTGATCTCATCGGTGAAACGAATTCAACAGTTAGCTACCCTCCCTACGGTAATTATTCATGCTACACCATTAGTGTTGATGGATGCATAGCCTATTCTGATACCGTCGGTATTTATCTCTCGGTCCCGGAATTAGAACACAATCAACTGATCGGGTACCCGAATCCTGTGATCAACGAATTCCGAATTGAAACGGATGTCCAGATAAAGAAGGTTTCATTGATTTCAGCAACCGGCCAAATTGCTAAGGAGTTCGAAGGTGAACATGCTGCATATGACGTGAGTGGCTTATCTCCAGGCAGCTATGAAGTCCTGATTGAAACATCTGATGAAATATACGTAACTAAAATTTCAGTGATGCAGAAGTAAGTCCATAGAATTTATATTTTTGGACTTCAATTTTTTCGAGTATTATGGATTTATCAGGGGTCATCTCTATTTCCGGAAAGCCGGGTTTATACAAGGTAATTGCACAGGGGAAAAACAGTATCATTGTAGAGTCTTTGGTCGATAACAAGCGGTTTCCCGCATATGCTTCTGATCGTATTTCTGCACTTGAGGACATCAGCATTTATACACTCGAAGGCGATCGTCCCCTTACGGAGATTTATACAAGCATCCGCGAGAAACTGGGTGAAGATCAGGCACCTTCTCACAAGGAGGACATCAACATTCTGCAAGCGTTTATTCTGGAGTTCATCCCCGATTACGACGAAGACCGCGTCTATGCTTCCGACATCAAGAAACTGGTTCAGTGGTACAATATGTTGTTAAAAACAGGTTTGCTTACAACAGCAGCAGAACCGGAAGCAACTGAAGAAGATTTGGTAAAAGAAGAGAAAAAAGAATCGAAGGCTGATCACGAAGAGAAGGAAGCTGCTCCTAAAAAAACAGCAGCAGCGAAAAAAACAGCCACTGCAAAAGGCGAAAGCAAAAAAGCCGAGAAAGAGTAATTCCGCAACGCTTTTTGCGAACCGAATTTCACGATATGCAAATTTCACGACCTGAACGTACGTTCGTCTCCGATCAATTGTCAATTGATTCCTGGGAGTCGATTTCTCATTATTACGATGACTTGCTGATCCGCGAGATTGATACTCCGGAGGCATTCCGTAAATGGTTGGCTGATCAAAGCGAATTGGATGCGATCCTGGAAGAAGATCTTGCATGGCGTTACATCCGAATGACCATCGACACAACGAATGAAGCGTATTCGGATCGCTACACGAAGTTTGTCACGGAAATTCAACCCAAGCTCTCTCCTATTGCGGATCAGTTGAATCAAAAGCTGACGGAATCGCCGTTCATTTCGGATTTGGAGAAAGATCCTGCGTATTTCATTCTCTTCAGATCCGTTCGTAACGCATTGGAACTGTACCGAGAAGAAAACATTCCTATTCAATCAAAACTAGCTGAAGAAAGCCAACAATTCGGAGCCCTGTCGGCTGCCCAATCCATTGATCACGAGGGAGAGACACTTACCATGCAACAAGCAAGTCTTCTTTTGAAAAGAACCGATGAGATCATTCGAAAGGAGGTTTTTGAGAAAATTTCAGCGCGCAGAAGACAGGACTTTGATGCATTCGACTCCCTGTTTGAATCCCTCTTAAAGAAACGTCACCAACTTGCATTGAATGCAGGTTTTGAGAACTTCCGGGATTACAAGTTACAGTCCATGGAGCGCTTTGATTACACCGCTGAGGATTGCGCTGCATTTCACGCATCCGTAAAAACTGCGATTGTTCCCATTGTACAACAAATGCAGCAAAAAAGACTTGAACTTCTTGGTAAAGACCGGTTCATGCCTTGGGATTTGGAAGTAGATCCGTTGGGACGCGAACCCTTGAAGCCATTTTCAGGGGGAGATGAACTTCTCAACGGAAGCATTGAGATGTTCAGGCGCATTGATGCCTATTTTTCCGATTGCCTTTCAACCATGGATCAAATGGGCCACCTTGATCTTGAATCCAAACAGGGAAAAGCTCCGGGAGGATACAACTATCCATTGTATGAGATCGGTGTTCCTTTCATTTTCATGAATTCGGTAGGTGCTCAGCGCGATTTGGTAACGATGGTACACGAAGGTGGTCACGCCGTTCACTCCTTCCTGAGCCGGAATTTGGAACTCACAGGTTTCAAAAGTGTACCGTCCGAAGTAGCAGAATTGGCTTCCATGTCGATGGAGTTGCTGACCATGGAGCATTGGAACGTCTTGTATGACGATGAGTCTGAGTTCAAACGCGCTAAGAAAGAGCAACTTGAAACCATGCTGAAGCTTCTGCCATGGATCGCTCAAGTGGATGAATTCCAGCATTGGTTGTATGTACATCACAATCACACCCGGCAGGAGCGTACTGAAAAGTGGGTTGAGTTGTGCAATGAATACGGATCCGGACTTGTGGATTACACGGGGTACGAAGACATTTTGGCTTCATCCTGGCAACGACAATTGCACATTTTCGAAGTACCTTTTTATTATATCGAATATGGAATTGCTCAACTCGGTGCCATTGGTATTTGGAAAAACAGTCTAGAAGATAAAGCCGCTACGATCGAACACTACAAAAAGGCACTTGCACTGGGTTACACTC
>JAURNA010000210.1 GCA_030830385.1 Crocinitomicaceae bacterium
CAATTCCGCAATTATCTCGAGAATGATCACGAATCTGATTGCCTCTTTTCAACAGGCTGGCAGTCCTCAGAAGGTAAAGGAGCTCATGACTCTCCGCGATTTATTTGATTTCAACGTCTAGGTCGAATTCTTCCAATTGACGGAACAACTCAGAGGATAAATCCACTTTTAACGACCGTGAAGGCATCGACACCTGGAATTCATCAAGCGGATCATAAACCGTAAAATGAACGGGGATTCTACCCTCGTTTGCTGTGAATATCTTGTTCAGATCCGTGATCATGATCTGATCCAAAGCCTTTGTTGAAACTTTAATCCTGAGGCTATTCGCGCGTGTTTCAGAAAGCCTGGATAGCATATCAATGGAATGAATCACAAATTCAAGCTCACTTCTGCGCGGTGGGACTTCGATACGTCCTTTGATGGCTACAAACAATCCCTGCACCAGGTACTCTTTGTATTTCAGGTAATTTTCACGCCACAGGAAGAGCTTAAATGAATCGCCATAATCCTCAATGGTAATCGTACCGAACGGGTCTCCTTTTCGCGTAAATCGGTGCTCTGCGTCAGAAACAATTGCAGCCAGCAAAATATCCTTTCCCCGATTCGCCTCCATATTGTGCAACATGGAAATGTCGCCCGTACAGAACGATTGAATTTCCATCTTGAAATCATCCAATACATGTCCGGAAATAAACATTCCGATGACTTCCTTCTCCTTGTTGAGCGCCTGAATATTTCCCCAGGGTTCACACGATGGAACGGTTGGCTCCGGAAGTTTCGCACCACTATCTTCGCCAAATAGTGATCCTTGTGCCGAATTTTCACTGTCCTGAAAGCCCGCTCCGTAACGAATGAGGCTTTCCAGAAACGTTCGGTCGTTGTTGTCTTTCTGGAAATATTGTGCCCGGTGAATGTTCTCGAATGAATCAAACGCTCCTGCAAACACCAGGCTTTCGAGTGCTTTTTTGTTGCAAACACGCAGGTTTATGCGCTTGGTCAGATCGAATACGGAAAGGTAGATCCCCCCTTCTGTTCGTTCGTCAATAAACGCTTTTACCGGAGCGGATCCAAGTCCTTTGATTGCGCCAAGTCCAAATCGAATCGCGCCGTGTTGATTCACCGTAAAATGGTAATTGGATTCGTTAATATCCGGTCCAAGTACCTCAATCCCCATTCTCTTGCATTCCTCCATGAAAAACGAAACCTGCTTGATATCGTTCATGTTGTTACTGAGCACTGAAGCCATGTATTCAGCCGGATAATTGGCTTTCAGATACGCCGTTTGATAGGCGATCCATGCGTAGCATGTAGAATGCGATTTGTTGAATGCATAGGAAGCAAAGGCCTCCCAGTCTTTCCATATTTTTTCGAGCCGTTCTGTATCGTGGCCATTTTCTGCACCTCTTTCAAGGAACGTTGGCTTCATTTTATCGAGAACTTCCCGTTTCTTTTTCCCCATTGCCTTACGCAAGGTGTCGGCTTCGCCCTTGGAGAATCCAGCCAGCTTTTGCGACAAGAGCATTACTTGCTCCTGATAAACGGTAATTCCATATGTCTCCTGCAGGTACTCTTCGCAGGCATCGAGATCGTAGACAATTTCTTCGTCTCCGTGTTTCCTACGGATAAAGGAAGGAATGTATTCCAGTGGGCCCGGACGATACAGGGCGTTCATTGCAATAAGATCGGCAAATACAGTCGGTTTAAGTTCCCGCATATACTTCTGCATTCCGGCAGATTCATACTGGAAAATACCGACGGTCTCGCCACGTTGGAACAGTTCGTAGGTCTTCTCGTTATCAATCGGAAAATCATCCGGAACCAATGTTTCTCCTGTACGCTGGCGCACATTCTCCACAGCATGCTTGATGAGCGTAAGCGTTTTTAGCCCGAGGAAATCCATTTTCAGCAGGCCCGCCTCTTCGGCAACTGAGTTGTCGTACTGCGTACAGTACATCTCCGAATCTTTCGCTTTGGCCACCGGGACAAACTTCGTGATGTCATCGGGTGTAATAATGACGCCGCAGGCGTGAATTCCCGTGTTTCGAACAGACCCTTCCAGTTCCCGGGCACGATTGATGACATTGGCTGAGAGATCACTTCCACCCGCCAGGGACTTCAGTTCTGCTGCGCGCTTGATATCGTCAAGGTTATTCTTAAGCTTATCGCGCAATTCGCTATCTGACAAATCAAATAGCTTCGACAGGGAAATATCCGGCATCAGTTTCGCGATACGATCCGCTTCTGCCAGCGGGAGATCCATTACACGCGCTGTGTCGCGAATGGACGATTTTGCGGCCATTGTACCGTAGGTAATGATCTGTGCAACCTGGTTTTCGCCGTATTTATCAATTACCCAATCAATTACTCTGCCCCGACCTTCATCATCAAAATCAATATCAATATCAGGCATAGAGATACGATCCGGATTCAGGAAGCGCTCAAACAGGAGGTCGTATTCGATTGGGTCAACATTGGTAATTCCCGTACAGTAGGCAACCGCTGATCCGGCTGCGGAACCACGCCCGGGCCCGACGGAAACTTGCATTTCGCGGGCGGCTCGGCAAAAATCTTGTACAATCAGGAAGTACCCCGGATACCCCGTTCGCTCAATTGTCGCCAATTCAAAGTCCAGGCGTTCTTTGATTTCGTCCGTGATTTCATCGTAACGTTCTCTGGCTCCTTCATACGTCAGGTAACGCAGGTAGTTGTTCTCTCCTCGCTTCCCCCCGTCTTCCAGGTCCCGATCATCGCGGAATTCTTCCGGAATTTCGAAGGCAGGAAGCAGAACGTCGCGCGCAAGTTCATACGGCTCGCATTTCGCAATGATTTCATCGATGGATTCAATCGCCTCGGGAAGATCCCAAAAGAGGTTCTTCATCTCATCCTGCGACTTGAAGTAATATTCTTGGTTATCCAGACCATAACGGAACCCTCTTCCCCGACCCTTGGGTGTAGACACCAATTCATTGTCCTTCACGCAAAGCAGAACATCGTGAGCCTCAGCATCTTTCTTATCGATGTAGAACGTATTGTTTGTGGCTACAAGTTGGATGCCGTATTGTCTTGCCATCCGGATCAGAACATCATTTACACGATCCTCATTTTCCTGACCGTGACGCATGATCTCTATGTATAAATCCTGACCAAATTGCTCCTTCCACCATACAAGTGCTTCATCCGCCTGTTTTTCACCGACATTCAGAATCAGCGATGGAACTTCACCGTACAAATTTCCTGTAAGCACAATGATGTCCTCCTTGTATTTCTCTACAACTTTTTTATCGATCCTTGGAACGTAGTACATTCCATCTGTATAAGCGATACTCGCCATTTTGATCAGGTTGTGATAGCCGTTCTTGTTCTTGGCAAGAAACACAACCTGATAACCGTTGTCCTTCTGTGTCTTGTCGGTATGGTCAACGCATACGTTGAATTCACACCCGATGACGGGTATGATCTCGTGCTCGTTGAACTCCGTCCCGTTCTGTTCAGCTTCCTCGCGACGGCTTCGAACGCCTCGGTTGTGAGTTGCAATCGCCTTTTCGAAGTGAAATGCTGCCATCATGTTCCCGGTATCCGTCAGCGCCACCGCACGCATGTTATGAGCGGCAGCAGCAGAAACCAACTGTCCAACCTGGGTTGTCGACTGAAGAATCGTGAACTGAGAGTGATTGTGAAGGTGCGCAAACGAACAATCATTGAGTCGTGCGCGTGCTTCGTCCTCGTTGATCGAAATCGCCGGCTCCTCTTCTTCCTGCTGAAGCAATTTGAGCTTTGCGCTTTCTTCTTTCAGGTTCAAGTGACGAATTCCCCACTTTCCAATCGGCTGCGGATTGAAGGCTTTAAAGTCTTCAATGTAACGCTCTTCTTGCTGAAGTTCGGCGGTCGTGAAGACACCACGACGCATCAATTCCAGGAAACAACGCGCAGTTGCTTCTACGTCGGCAGTCGCATTGTGCGCCTCAGCAAATCCATCGTGAAATAAATGCTCATGCAGTTCCGTTAGTGTAGGAAGCTTAAACTTTCCACCCCGACCACCGGGAATTTGACATAACTGTGCGGTGGTTTCCGTACACGTGTCGAGAATGGGCATCTCGAGCATCGGCGTTTCCATGGAAGTTCGATGAAACTCACAG
>JAURNA010000211.1 GCA_030830385.1 Crocinitomicaceae bacterium
GGTTTGATGATGTTTCCATGATTACACCAATCGGAACGGGGTCAACACAGGATGCGTACAACGCAATTGGCACGACTCTCTATTATGTGGATGAAACATCTGATGAAGGGTGTGTTGGACCTCCTACAGTGGTCACCATAATATTCGAAGATTGTGAAGTAATCATTCCAACCGCGATCACGCCAGATGGCGACATGATGAATGACGATTGGGAGATATTGAACCTGGATGTTGCTTACCCGAATAGTGTGATATACGTTTACAACCGCTGGGGTAGCATCGTCTATAAACACAACTCAACGAATGACGGACCCTATGATTCCAACCGATGGGACGGGACATTCAACGGAAAATTGCTCCCGATAGGCTCCTACTATTGGATTATTGAATATAACGACAAAGACGAAACATCGGAAAATGGGATTGTTTCGATCATTCTTGAGGATAACTAAGAATAATGAACATTATTATGAATAGATTATTAATTCTCGGATGCGCACTATGGATGAGTAGCGTATCCTTCAGTCAGCAGCTGCCACAGTTCAGTCAGTACTTACGGAATCAGTACATGGTAAATCCGGGTGCTGCCGGGGTATATGATTTTTTGGATGTAACGTTGGGCGGACGCGCGCAATGGTTGGGCTTTGAGGATGCACCTCGCACGACGTATCTGTATGCATCGTCTCCATTATCAAAGCGTCCAAGAGTTCGCTATAACCCTGCTTTGCGTATCAGCCAGGGGCCAATCCGCAATCCGAAGATCAAGACGGGTAAGTTAAAGCATGCGATAGGAGGTAATGTGATGGCCGATCAGTACGGAGCATTTCGTCAGATCAAATTCGCAGGAACGTACGCCTTGCACATTCCAATGGGTCAGAGTTACAACCTATCGTTGGGAACGTCCGTAGGTATCTCGAACCACACGTTTTTGTCGGACAAGGCTCAGGTGTTGTCAAGCATCACAGGATCGGGGATCGATCAAACATACGCGAACTACGTTGCCAACGGAGGGTCACAAAACACGATGGATATCGACATGGGTCTTTACTTTTACTCGGATCGGATGTTTTTGGGAGTATCGGGTAATCAACTGACCCGTGATCTTGTGCGCTTTGGGAACATTGAGACGAATTTTGCACCAGGACTTCACATGTATGCCACGGCAGGTTGGAAGTTACCATTAAACGATAATGTGACCTTGATGCCAGCAGCTTTGGTGAAAATGATATCACCGGCACCGTTATCGGTAGAAGGATCCTTGCAGTTTGAGTATAAGGAATGGCTCTGGATAGGGGCAACATACCGTCATGAAGATGCGATCGTAGGAATGGCAGGCTTGAACGTTAGCCAGCGCTTTAAGTTCGGATATTCATACGATTACAATATCTCCCGCTTGAACGGATACAGTTCGGGTGGCCATGAAGTTGTACTTGGATTAATGCTAAGATAAACGAACATATGAAAAGGGAAATAAGCCTTCTTGCATGCGGATTGATGATCTCCGGTGCAGCAATGAGCCAGTTTTGGAAGACATCGGATCCGATCCGATTGAGCGGAACAGTAAACACGGATGCCGAGGAAAGCATTCCTGTTTTCTCAGGGGATAACTCAAAACTTTATTTCGTGAGAACATACGATCCTTCAAATCACGGAGGTGAGTATGATCAGGATATTTGGGTAAGTGAACGTCAGGCGGACGGTAGTTATGGAAACTGTGAGCGCGTGAATTCATTGAACAACAAGTACAACAATGCTGTACAAAGTGCAGCTTCAAAAGGAGTTGCAATGTACCTTCTGAACGCTTATGAAGGAAAGAAAGACCTTCAGAAAGGACTGGCTGTTTCGCGTTTTGAGAGCGATAAATGGCAAACTCCAGAAAAAGTACAAATTCCGGGATTAGACATCGAAGGCGAGTACTACGGTTTTTTTGTAAGTAAAGACGAGAAGGTGATCATCATCTCCTACCAGGGCGAAGGAAGTCTTGGTTTGGAAGACCTTTATGTGAGTACAAAAGGTGCCGGAGGCTGGTCAACTCCCCAACACATGGGAGCAATGATCAACTCAAAAGGATATGAAATTTCTCCGTTTTTGAGCCCGAGTAATGATACGTTGTTCTTCTCCAGTAATGGTTTTGGCGGTCAGGGAGATGCAGACATCTTTTATTCAGTACGGCAGGGCAGTGGCTGGGACCAGTGGAGCAGGCCCGAGAACCTTGGTAATGTGATCAACTCACCAAAGTTTGATGCACACTTTTCTTACTCGGGAGACCAGGCCATTTGGTCAAGTAACCGAGACGGAGAGTTGAGCGATATCTACATTATTAAAATCCTTACTCCTCCACCGGTTACCATTGCCTGCACTGGAAGCGATGTTACAACGAATGGAGGGAACGATGGACGCGTAGACGCAACGGTAGAAGGCGGAGTGCCTCCGTTCAAATTCGAATGGTCAAACGGATCAACAGGAGAAGACCTCAATGGAGTGATCAAAGGAGAGTACTCCGTAACGGTAACCGACGCTGTGGGACAAACGGCAACGTGCAAGAGTCCGGTATCTGAGCCACCTATCCCTGCGATTGTCAACTTCGAGTTCAAACATATGTTTGGTTACAACAAAAACGAAATTTCTACCGAAGAAGGCAAGCTCAGGGAGTTTTTGGATGATGTAGAAGAACAAATCGCGAAGACTGTCAGAAAGATGAATAACAACGTCTATTCAACAGCATCGAATGTTCCAACAAGAACGTTCCGTACCAACGATAATTTGGCCAAAAAACGTGCTGACAACATGGATAAGATGCTCACCAAATACTTCAAAGAAAAAAACCTAACAGAGAACGTAGAAATCGAGATTATAAGTGCCAAAGTAGACGGACCTAAGTACGAGAAAGACCCTGAAAACATCGGCAAATACGAACCGTATCAATTCGTAGTGTTGAAGACGGAATAAGACAAGTCTAATAGTACTCTGTACAATAAGAATTATAAAGAAGTCGTATAGTCCTTGGATTATACGACTTTGCTTTGTAAATTAGGTTCATGCAGAGGCAAATTCTACTTGTGATCACCTTCTTTGCGGGCCTTGAGTTGAGTGCACAGCAGACTCCTCAGTTCACGCAGTTTCATCGGAACCAATATCTATACAATCCGGCTGCGGCAGGAACGTATGACTTTTGGGACATTACGCTTGGCGGTCGCATGCAATGGACCGGATTGGCAGAATCCCCGAAAACAACCTATGTGTACGCTTCAGCTCCTGTTAACTTCAAAAAAGAAATTCACAACCCTTCACTTCGAACAAGTGCAGGATTGATTCAGAATCCTGAAATCAAAACGGGAACAATGAAACATGCAGTCGGCGGATTGCTGCTCGCAGACCAATACGGCGCTTACCGACAGGTGAAAGGGGCACTCACGTACTCGTTACACTTACCCGTGGCCGATGGATATAACCTTTCCTTTGGAACAAACCTCGGAATCTCCAGCAGAACTTTCCTGGCTGATAAAGCGGTTGTTCACAGTGTACTCACGGGAACGAATATTACAGATGAAGTTTACGATCAATTTCTAGTCAACCAGGGAGCACAAAGCACCATGGATTTGGGAATCGGATTTCAATTCTACTCCAATCGATTGTTTGTTGGAATTGCGGCTGATCAACTCACACACGATTTCGTGAAATTTGGCAACACCAACGTTTACTTTGCTCCGGAAATGCACTTCTATGGCATGGCGGGGTATAAGTTCCAGCTTAACGATAACCTTACATTAACACCGGCAGTACTGGCAAAGTACGTATCTCCGGCCCCAGCTTCGCTCGACTTTACAGCACAGTTGGAGTACAGAGAAAGTATGTGGTTCGGTCTGTCTTATCGAAATGCTGATGCGATTATCGCTATGGCAGGAATGAACATCAATCGTCGATTTAAATTCGGTTATTCGTATGATTTTACGGTTTCCAGGCTGGCAGATTACAACATAGGTGGACATGAGTTGGTGTTGGGGCTAATGCTGGGAAGATAATGATACGTTACACTACTTTACTATTCGCTTTTTTGAACGTTGCCTCCCTATTCGGTCAGGGATTGCGATTTGGTGATCCGGTGAAATTAAATGGAGCAGTGAATGGCGAAAAATCAGAGGAAAGCATTCCGGTTTTTTCTGACGACAGTTCAACGCTCTATTTCGTAAGAACATTTGATGAGTCAAGCCGTGGAGGTTTATATGATCAGGACGTTTGGTACAGTGCGAGACAAGAAGAGGGTTCTTATGGAGAGGTAAAATCCCTCAAAACCCTTAATAACAAATTGAACAATGCTATTGTCGGACTGGGTAAAAAATCCGGCGCTATGTACTTGCTGAATGCCTACGAAGGAAAAAAAGACACTGTCAAGGGGATTGCAATGGCAGAGCGAAATGGCACAGGTTGGTCAAAACCGAAGAAAATCGAAATTCCCACGCTTGACATTCCGGGTAATTTTTACGGTTTCCACGTAAATCGGTCGGAAGATGTGATCCTGATTTCATACAACGGTCCCGGATCAATGGGAGAAGAAGATTTGTACATAAGTATCAACGAAAACGGATCGTGGTCAGTTCCAATGCACATGGGAAGAACGGTCAACTCAAGTGGTTTTGAAATCTCACCCTTTCTTTCGGTTACGGGAGATACTTTATTCTTCTCAAGTAATGGACATGGAGGACTCGGAAATTCCGATATCTTTTACGCTGTAAAACAAGGTGATTGGACGAGCTGGAGTAAACCTGTAAACCTTGGAGCATCCATCAATACATCAAAGTTTGACGCATATTTTATTTTTGCAGGAAACGAGGGATTCTGGGCGAGTAATCGAGAGAATGAACGAAGTGATATCTACCGGGCAGAATTGCTTCCATCACCGCCTCTGTTCGCGAATGCTGTCGGAACGGACGTCACAACGCACAAAGGATCAGATGGGAAAATCGATTGTACCCCAGACGGAGGTGTCCCGCCGTATTCCTATCAATGGTCAAATGGCAGCACGGATGAAGACCTTCAAGGCCTCGTGGCGGGAACGTACTTTGTAATGGTGACCGATGCCATTGGCCAAACTGCGGATGTAACCGTTGACATTGCCGAGCCGCCATTGGAGTTAGATCCTGTTGAGGCCAGGATCTTCGACAATCCTACCTTCGAGCACTTCTTCACCTATAA
>JAURNA010000212.1 GCA_030830385.1 Crocinitomicaceae bacterium
GCCTGATTGCGATTGCATGAAGGTCACCGGACGGCTGCTGGATCCGGAGGCATTCCGTGGACTATACCAGGTCCATAGATACGTGGAGTCCGGATAATTTTCTCCCGATGGAGGAAACAATACCGATATAATGGTCACAGTATTATTCGGAGCAAGGACTGGATTGTTATCTATTGTTGCATGAATGGTTCCGTCCACTCCGGGAATTTGCGCCCAATTGGGGGGTTCTTGTCCGAAGGGGAAATTGAGATAACCGATGCATTCTGTAATTTCCTCTTCGTCGTAATTAATTAAAAAACCGGTTCCACTATTCGGAGGAGGTGTTGTTCCATGGGGTGCGGCTCCGGTAAGCAAGGCCACTTGAGAGGTAAAGGAGTTGCCCGGATTGTACGTGTACTTCATAAGTGTATTTTGACTCCGATCGTTGGAAACATGATATTCGTTATCCGGCTTCCATACGTACAGCACTCTCGTTGGGAGTGGATTGAACGTCTCATTCACGGGGGTCATGAAGGCCGTCATTCCGAAATTAGTATTCCACTCAAACAATTCGTAATTGTTCGGATTACCAAAGGTAAAGCCAGAAATCACAGGTTCGGTCAACGGTAAATCCAAGGGGTTGTCAGCTAATTTTTCAAACGTCGGGAAATAGGTAAAGGAAAACATCTGAAAAAGTGCTAATTGCGTAACATCTCCCCTAATTGGTGTTGTCGGACCCTGACCAAACATGAGGCGTAGGGGAAGGTTCGATGTATGGTCGAACCACATCCATGTCGCTGGTGGCGGACTGGTATCACCTACAGGAATTTTCCACCAATCCACTTTTTGGGCTTCCATCCAGTTCAGGTAGCTGGTTCCCGCACATTCGGCTTCACCACTTTTATCGCCAAACCAGTTGGTCTCGGGGATTGACCAACCCATATCAATAGGAGAAAAGTTGACCCCATCGGTGGATATTAACGTTCCTGTAGTAGTTACTTTGTACCACCATTTTCTACCTGAGGTTCCAACCAGCAATGCATTCATTCCCATTCCTTCTGCGTAAGTGACGGTCGCCATGCATACTTCAAAGAATGGACTGGCAATTTCTACGGGTGTACTGTTGCTTTGAACAGGGCTGAACGGGTGAAGCAGTGCCGTACATTTCCAGTATTTTGGAAGCGTTGGCTGAGGTCCTGAAAAAGGCTCCAGTTTGGGATACTGAGATTCATCTACAGGATCGACACACGTATTCTCGTAAGCGTTTTCATTTTTCATGTTACAGTGAATAAATTTTACTTGCGCATTTGAGGCGCGTTACTAGGTTATGCCTAATGTAGTCATTTTTCACGATCCGAAGAATCAATGGCAGCTCACTTCGGGGGATTCAACGCTCTCTACGTTCGCATTATAACTAAAAACGGCCCCTGGGATTTCCAGGGGCCGTTTTGAATGTTATCCGGAAACGACTTATCCGTTCTTCAAGGCTTCTGCACCGCCTACGATCTCGAGGATTTCGTTGGTAATGGCCGCCTGACGTGCTTTGTTGTATTCCAATGTCAAGGCTCGCTTCAATTCAGATGCGTTGTCCGTTGCTTTGTGCATCGCTGTCATACGTGCTCCGTGCTCAGAAGCATGGGAGTCAAGGAATGCTTTGAACAACTGTACTTTCAATGACTTTGGAATCAAATCGGTTACGATCTCTTCTTTCGATGGCTCAAAGATATAATCTCCGGCTCCGGAAGTCTCTTCTTCCTGATCAGTTGGCAATACCGGCAAGTATTGCTCGCTGATTACTTCCTGAACCGCCGCGTTCTTGAACTTGTTGTACACAACCACAACCTTGTCCACTTTGTTCGCTTTGAATTCATCCATAAGGAATTGAGCCAACTGCGAAGAACGCTCGAACGAAAGGTCGTTGAACATATCATGTGCTTCTCCGATTGCTTCCGGACGGAAGTTGAACACACTGCGCTTAAAGGCATCGTTTCCTTTCTTACCTACAGCGATCACTTTCACGTCTTTTCCGGAATGCTCGGTAAGGAGTCTGTTCACGCGCTTGATGATGTTGTTGTTGAATCCACCGCAGAGACCCCGGTTGGAAGTTACTGCTACGATGTAGATTCGTTTATCGTCGCGTTGATCAGCGAATGCATTGTCAGAAATGTCCAGGGTTGCGCTCAGGTTACTGAGAATCTCCTGCAATTTTTCTGCATACGGACGCATTTGTGTTATTGCATCCTGCGCTCGCTTCAGTTTCGCGGCAGAAACCATCTTCATCGCCGATGTGATCTGCATCGTGGATGCAATCGACGTGATTCGGTTTTTGATCTCTTTTAAGTTCGCCATAGCTCACTAATTCAGAATGAAGAATGTTTGAATGAAGTATTAGGAATTTTTTCTAGCCGTATTAACGATCGAAACCAAAAGCTTGATCAATTCCTCATTTTCCCTCATCAATTTTTCATCAACAGTTTTTATTTTCTTGTCAATTATCCGCAGCCAATATTTTGTTTCGTCCGCCTCTTTCAGAGAGATTCTCAACTTGTGAATAAAATCTCTTTGCTTTCTGCTCTTTGGGCCTCAACAATATTCGCTCCGACACTTGTTCCACTTCTCACCAACTGCGACGCCAATTCAAAGTGTCTTAACTCCTTTATTTCTTCTACAAAATCAACAATGGAAAGTGAAAACTCAAACGATTTCTCGAGCAGCACATTTTCCATTCTCAATTCTGCATTAAGACATTCTTCTATTAATATTTCGCTGCCAGTTCCTTCGCTACCTTCGCCAATACGTCTGTCTCGGCGTCTGTATAATTACCTAATTTCAACGACGCCAATGTGTCAGCGTGCTTCGCTTCAAGGTAATCGAGAAATTCGTTTTCAAAGTCTTTCACTTTCTCTACAGGAACATTCTGGATCAATCCTTTTGTTCCTACGTAGATGATGGCGATTTGGCGCTCCACTGTGTATGGATCTCCTTCGCGCTGCTTTAGGATTTCCACGTTACGTGCACCTTTGTCAAGTACACTCTTTGTCGCTGCATCAAGGTCAGAGCCAAACTTCGCAAATGCTTCCAGTTCGCGGTACTGTGCCTGATCCAGTTTCAAGGTACCTGCTACTTTCTTCATCGACTTAATCTGTGCCGATCCTCCTACACGCGATACGGAGATTCCTACGTTAATCGCCGGACGGATACCTGAGTTGAAGAGATCCGACTCCAGGAAGATCTGACCGTCCGTAATCGAAATCACGTTTGTCGGGATGTAAGCAGAAACGTCCCCTGCTTGTGTTTCGATAATTGGAAGTGCAGTCAGAGAACCTCCACCTTTTACCTTTCCTTTCAATGCTTCGGGAAGATCGTTCATTTGTGCTGCGATCTCATCGTCGTTGATCACTTTCGCCGCACGCTCAAGAAGGCGCGAGTGAAGGTAGAATACGTCTCCCGGGTAAGCCTCACGACCCGGAGGACGACGAAGAAGAAGGGATACCTCACGGTATGCGGATGCCTGCTTCGACAAGTCATCGTAGATGATCAATGCCGGACGACCTGTATCGCGGAAGTATTCTCCTACCGCTGCTCCTGTCAACGGAGCGTAGAACTGCATTGGTGCAGGGTATGATGCGTTTGCTGCCACAACAACTGTGTAAGCCATTGCTCCTGCATCTTCTAATTTTTTCACGATTCCTGCTACGGTAGATCCTTTCTGTCCAATTGCAACATAGATACAAAATACAGGCTCTCCGCGATCGTAGAATTCTTTCTGGTTGATGATGGTATCGATACAAACCGTCGTCTTACCTGTCTGACGGTCACCGATCACCAACTCACGCTGTCCACGTCCGATTGGAATCATTGCATCTACTGCTTTAATTCCTGTCTGTAATGGCTCACTTACCGGCTGACGATAGATTACTCCCGGTGCTTTACGCTCGATAGGCATCTCGAATGTTTCCCCTTCGATGGGTCCTTTACCGTCGATTGGATTACCCAGTGTATCTATTACACGTCCTACCAAACCTTCTCCTACCTGTACGGAAGCGATTCGTCCAAGGCGCTTTACTATTGCTCCTTCTTTTACTTCCGTAGAGCGTCCGAGAAGTACGGCTCCTACGTTGTCTTCCTCGAGGTTAAGGGCGATTCCCTGAAGTCCTCCTTCGAATTCGATCAATTCTCCGTACTGAACTCCTTTCAATCCATAAATACGCGCAATACCGTCTCCAATTTGGAGTACTATACCTACCTCCTGGAGTTCCGCTTCAGAACGAAATCCTGAAAGTTGCTCTCTTAAGATTGCAGAAACTTCTGCTGGTTTCACATCTGCCATTGTGTATCGGTTTTATCCGTTCGGAAACGGATTATCGTGTTAAATGTTGTTTTAAATTATTAAACTGGCTCGCCACGGAAGCATCGATTTGAACATCTCCCATTCGAACCACGAATCCCCCAATCAGGGATTCATCAATTTCTTCTTTTACTTCAAGTGTTCCCGTAATGATTCCTTCGAGTTTGCCCATGATCATTGCGCGTGTAGCATCGTTGAGAGGCTTCACAGATGTTAGGGTTACCGGAACGATTCCTTTGTGGGCTTTTACCTGCATTGAAAACTCGCTTGCAATTTGAGGAAGCAAAGACTCACGACCGTTTTTGGTGATGAGTTTCACGAACATCATGGAAAGTTCTTCGAACTGATCGAAGATGGCTTCGAAAATTGCAATTTTCTTATCTGCATTCACGATCGGGCTAGCAATCAACAGCTCGAAATCACGTGATTCCGCCGCCACTTCATACAAGAAGTTCATGTCTCCCGTAACGGAATCCAGATTCTTCTGCTCTACTGCCAGTTCAAGCAGTGCTTTCGCGTACCGTGTTGCTACTTTCGTGCTTTTCATCGCCTTAGTTCAAGTTGATTTCTTCTGCAAGTTTTTTGGCCAATGCCGCCTGCTTATCGTCAGCTGCCAATTCTCTACGAACCACTTTTTCAGCGATTTCAATCGAGAATGCCGCAACTTGTGTCTTCAATTCAGAGATTGCTGCTGCTTTCTCAGTATTGATAGTTTCACGAGCGTTGACCAGCACTTTGTTGGCTTCCTCTTTGGCTTTGTCTTTGGCATCGTTGACCATTTTAGAAGCGATTTCCTTGGCGTCCTTGATCATCTGATCGCGTTCTGCACGCGCTTCTTTCAACAATGCTTCGTTTTCAGCCTGGAGGTTTTTCATTTCCTCCTTTGTTTTCTCGGCCAGTTCGAGCGACTCGTTAATCGTGCGCTCACGGTCGTTAACTGCGCCAAGAATTGGCTTCCATGCAAACTTTGCCAACAAAACGAGGAGAATAAGGAATACCAATCCTCCCCAAAAAATCTGTCCAACTGCCGGTGTTACTATGTCCATTTCTTTCTTTTTTTGTGTCTTGCTTTTGCGTTGACTTCTATGAGACGTTTGGTTGAAATGGCGACAAGCAACCCTTGTCGCCATTTTCCGTTTTTAACCCTGGAGCATCGCAACAACGATTCCGAAGAGGGCAGCTCCCTCAACCAACGCCGCTGCAATCAGCATTACGGTTTGAATTTTACCTGCTAGCTCTGGCTGACGAGCCATCGCCTCCAACGCAGATCCTCCAATACGACCGATACCGATTCCGGCTCCGATTGCTGCAAGTCCTGCACCGATTGCTGCTATTCCTTGTACGTCCATGTTATATAGAATTAAAAAATTACACGTTAATGATGCGACGTTTCCACGGCCATACCGATAAACAATGCCGATAGCATCGTGAAGATGTATGCCTGAAGGAACGCTACCAGAATCTCCAGTGTCGAGATAAACAATGTCATCGGAACTGAAAGTCCTGCCCACGCCGCACTTTGGTTAACAAAAATAATCGAGATCAATGACACTACGATGATGTGTCCTGCAGTGATGTTTGCAAAGAGACGAATCATGAGTGCGGCTGGCTTAATGAAAATTCCAGCGATCTCAATCGGGATCAAAATCGGGTACAACACCACGGGTACACCCGGAGGTGCGAAGATGTGTCCCCAGAAGTTCTTGCGCGAGTACACCATCTGAATGATGAACGTGAACATCGCAAGCAATAAGGTAATGGAAATGCTTCCTGTCATGTTTGGGTTCGCAAGGAAAGGAATCAATCCAAGCAGGTTACCAAACAGGATGAAGAAGAATACGGTCAATAGGTATGGAGCAAATTTTTTGTACTTGTCTCCTTCGATATTTTCTTTCGCAACGTCATTTACAAACAATACCACAGGCTCTACCCAACCTGCAATTCCTCTCGGAGCACGAACGCCGCCCTTTTTGTAAAAACGCGCAGCACTAAAGAATACAAGCAACATAAGAATCGCGACCATGAAGATCGTAACGGCATTCTTTGTCAGTGAGAAATCAAGAATGATTTTATGGGCATTCGTTGGATGGTGTTCTTCATCGAATGCAACGGCTGTTGCACCTTCCTCCAGCTGATAAATTTTCTCGTGAAACTTTACAAATTTCATTCCCTTGCGCTCAACAATGTGGTGACCATCATTGTCGTGGTGGAACTCTGAAGACATAAACGTCACAAGTCCGTTGTCTGTCCAGAGAATAACCGGAAGTGGAATTACGATGTCATCCGTAAAATGGAATTCGTAAGAATCGAGGGCGTGGTGAAGCGCATGTTCAGCTGCGTTGAACTCTTTTTCAATAGCTTCCTCCGTTGTTTCAGCCAACTCGTTACCCTCCATCTCGTGATGACTTGCGTGGCTTCCGAATGAAACTCCTACCGCAAAAACCAGCGTTAAGACGCTCAAAACCATACTATTCTTTAGAATCATTCTGAATGGTCGCTTTTAAAATTCGGCACAAAGATAGCGTTATTTGAAGAATAGAAAAACAAATACAGGGGTAGTTTCACAAAAAATAGTTGCACTTCGCCAAATCAAATAAAATCAACGATGAACCACTTATAAGTCAGGCCTTAATGTTCCGGCAACAACCCATTCGATTCACAGTCTGCAAATGGAGTGGGTTTTGCGACAAGGATGACTCATTTCACCGCAAAAAATCCCCCTTCAGCATGCGTGCGAACCCGTTGGTTTTTGGAGCACGTTACCTCCCCGATAAGCCGTCAAAACAACTATGCTTCTTTCCGGTTCAGCACCCTGATCAGTAAGAAGGTTTCGACAAAGAGTAAAATAAAGAAGATCAACAGGAATTGGTAGACGAAAGGTTTCGTCAAATCGGTTTTGAAAAGCAGCCAGGGTGATAAAAAGCCAAGGGTGCCAATCATTTTGAGGATGGTGTAGGCAAAAAAATTCTTCCCCATGGAAGTCTTGCTAACCGTGTATCGCCATATAATCAAGTAATTTGCGAGTAGGGTTACGGGAACGATAAAGACGTATATCCAGAAGTAGCCGGTGCGTTGATACATTTCAGGAAGTACATACCAAAGCAGCACCTGATGCGCCGCGGCGACCAGTATTATCGTAAGAACAAGCGGGACGAGGACCCGGAAGTAGAGTGATTTAGTCATCTTTGGACATTCGGCTTGCCTGCCTGATTACAAAATAGAGACTGATTCCAATTCCGAGTAGCGAAAACAAAATGGTATACCAGGGCTTTTCACTTTGAAAACGTTGGTCGAGCAAATGGCCTCCCCATGCACCTCCGCCAATTAAGACAATCATTTGAAAACTCATTGCGGAAAACACGACAAATTTGTTTCCCTTCTCGAATTTCATGTGCGATTAATAGATGACGTTCTCCTCTGTTTCCCGTGGAGCAGAAGATGTAATGCTTGAACTGTTGGAAGTCGGGCGATTGCTCATCTTACACTCACCTGTAAACTGAGCACCTTCTTCAATCTGAATGCGGGACGTCGTGATTTCACCCATGATTTTTGCTGACGATCTCAACGAAAGAAGTCCTTCTACCTTCAACTGCCCCTCAATTTTTCCTTCAACATCGGCACCTGCACACATCAGATTTCCATTGATTGTTCCATCGGGACCAATTACCACTTTGGATGAGCACGTTACATTTCCATCTACATGACCATCGATCCGAAGGTTCGACTCAGCTGTGAAATCCCCTTTGAGGCGAGATCCGTCAACGATCACGTTCAAGCGATCCGGTGTATCCGTGGAAAATCCTCCTGCTTTTTTCTTCATAGCCCTAGTAATATTCTTGGTAAAAATTGTCGTACTCCTCCAAATTCTGCTTTTGAAAAATGACCTTGAGATTCTCATTGGTCACCATCATAATCTTCGCATTCTGAAGATCGAGCAGATATTTTCGGGTGCGCTTGTATGCGCTAATATAGCGAGAAGCATCCGATTCTGTGTCAAATTGATCGATTAATATGATCCCACCATTCTTGTACACCTTGGAGTCAACTCTCAGTCGTTCGCGACTAAAGAACTCCCGATTGAAGTCAACAATTCGGTTTCGGGCATTCTGCGAACTGATCGCTCCATCGAGTACAACAAATACGGTCAGCGGAACGCGATCGTCATAGTTAAACGGTGATTTATTCGAGAAATCCACCTCGATGTTTTCGGAATACCCGTTCTTGATCAGGTCGATCAACTCCTTTGCGCGTGCGGCTTCAGGTGTTTCCGGATACTCGTCCAGTACCCTTTGAAGCACCGGAATAAGTGTGTCTTTATCGTCTCTCATTTTCCCGAGACTCATCGCCTTGAGCAACATGTACTTCGAGCGGAAAATATTTTCTTTATCGCTATCGATTACCTCGTTTGCCTTCGTGATCACCGGGTAAAAAATTCCACGGTTGTAACGATCGAGAACGGTTACGTATTCCTGTTCAGCAAGTGCTTCCCGCTCTTTTCTTTTTACGAAATAATCGGGATCCTGCAAAAACAATGCATAATCACTTTCGGGGTATTGCATGATGATATAGTTCTTATGGACACTTGCCTGCGAAGGATTCCTGTCCTTGTGCATCTTATACAATTCATACGCAGAGAGCAAATCGTGCGGATCTTCTCTCAATTGCTTATCAAGCGCCGCACGGAAAAATTCATCGGCTTCTTTGTATTCCTCAAGTTGATCTTTGTATACCACTCCGGCGTCGTAATAGGCCTTCATGAGACGTTTGTTGGATGCGGCAAGTGCGGAATCCGCAAGCGGAAGGTTCGCCATCAGTGATTCAACTGTTAAGCTATCTTTCTCGATCACGAGTGAATCTCCTGTGTCCTCAAGTTCATTGAATTCACCCGTTGGACTCTTGTTCGATCGACGCCAGTTGTCTTCATTTTGTCGCTCACCCCACTGACGTTTAAACTCGTTGTATCCTTCGGTTACCAGTTTCGGATTTTTCCAATACCATTTGCTTCCATTACCGGCATTGTCCTGAATATCTCGCTGATATGCCTGTAATTCTCTCAAACGTGCGGCTTCGCGCTCACGACGTTCCTGCTCCTCTTTTTCGATCTTCTTAATCATGTCCTTGAGGAATTCTTCGCGTTCTTTATCGGGCATGGCAGCAACACGTTGAACGCTGTCTTCATACATCGCGGTTTCAACTGCGTCAACCAAGTCCTGAAGCTTTTCTGCCTTGTTGCGAATTACTTCGGCATTCGGGTAGTTGTCTGTGATCACATTCGCACACGAGTCGTAGTACTTTTGCGCGCGCACGTAGTCTCGTTTCTCGAAACGCAAGTCGCCCAAACGTTCGTATGCCATTCCTTTCTGACGCGTATTGTTTATCGAGTAAAACGCACTGTTCGTAAGATAAACGACTGCCTGTGGCTCATCGTTCTCCCGCAATTCAATATCGGCGAGAGCGTAATAAATCTGATCCTTAAACTCGTTGTTCTTGGCATCCTTCAGCATTTTGAGGAGTTCTTTTCGAACATCTCCTCCTTCACCCAGGAATGTCCGTCGGATCTGTGCATTGAACGCCATTTCGTAATCGGCATTGCCTTTGATTACTTTGGTGTAATGTTTTTCAGCCGCAGTTTTATTTCCACTCTCTTCCTGCAATTGACCGAGGATAAAGTGCACGCGAGCCACGCTTTTACTGTCGTTGAAGCGTGCGTGCTTCACTGATTCTTCCAGGTAGAATATTGCATTGACTTTGTCATCGCGTTGAAGCGCCAGTTCGGCTTTTGTTTTTTCGAGTTCGAAACGGATCTTCGCCGGGAATTTTGCCGGCTTTTCATCGTTCGCTTTCCCTTTGTCATCGCCTTTCGCTTTGCTCTCCTCATCCACGATAACTTTGTCCAGGTTGTCCAGATTGAACTTGGCATCGGTCAATTTACCCATTGCCATATTCGTTTTGGCCATCCAGAGTTCACCTATGTGCAGCGAAGGATCATTTTTGTAAAACTTTCGGACGAAACGAAAGCTCTTCATGGCATCCTCGTAATCACGACGATAGAAGGATGCAATTCCAATCGTTGTCCAGTTTTCATCGATCCAACGGTTGTGTTCTTCTTTTTTGCGAGACGGACGCTCATTGCTCGGCATTGAGTGATTTCGAATCACCTTTTTGCATTTCTCAATCGCGGTGTCAATCGCCGGGTACATTCCAATTACCTCTTCTTCATTCGGCACAGGGTCAATCGGTAGCAGTTGATAATAGTTTTCCTGACGTGAATTCAGGTATGTCGACATTGACTGATTGATTAGTTCATTGGCATTGAAGTATCCATTGTAATGCGCGGTAAGGCTGTGATAGTTCCTGTTTATGAAGGTGTTTTTCTCCGTGGAACATGAAAAGATCACCACCGCTAGTGCGGCCATCAATCCTCCTATTTTCAATTTTCTTGACATGTTCGTTTTCCCGTAGTTTCGATTTCTTCTGGAAGAAGAACTCTAATTTATGCATTTTATTGCCCTTCACGCAAAATTCCCGTTCCTGATTTCCGCTTCTTCCGGATCACACAGGCTGTACTGTGCAAGCTGTTTTTTCTTTTGTACAACTCAACGTACTCAATGTTCTGTTCGAGGTACTTTTTTTCTTCCGGTGTCATGTAATTACTCTCCATTTTTTCGGTCCGGATGTACTGCATGATCATGTTGAAGGTGGTGTTGCTTCCGGTGGAGTCAACTCCGAATCCGTTGTAGAACGTGCGAAGTGAGGTATGAACGTCTTCGATAATGTACAATCCGCCGGGTGCGAGATGCTCGAACAAATAGCCAAGGGAAATCTGCTGGTGATTCATATAATGCCCTCCGTCGTCAATGATCACATCAAATTCACCTCCTGATTCCAAGATGAATTGCTGTAAATCTTCTCGTTTGGCTTGATTTGCAATGTAGGTGTGTATGCCCAGCTTTTCTACCCATGGCTTGGGCTTGATGTCGATTCCGTATATTTCTGCGCTATCGAAGAAGCACTTCCACATTTTATGGGATGCACCGTTGAAAATTCCGATTTCAAATACGCGATGAATTGAATCCTGCATCGGAGTCAGGTATCGATCGTAGAGTTCAATAAAATTGTGCCATGAAGCACGTTTGTCGGTGGCGAAAATGTCGGCTAATTCCGTTAGTGGACGCTTGTGAAGACTATCCGGAAGAGCATCGAGACTCGGTAATTGCAATGGAGACAAATCCTGTGCTGCAGCTGGGAGTACACAGTACCCCATAGCGAGGATCAGCCATGATTTTCGAAGGAATTTCATACTACGCAATGTTGGTGAACACCTGCTGGATATCGTCATCATCTTCGATCTTATCGAGCATTTTCTCGATTTCTATAAGCTGCTCCTCACTGAATTCAACCGGGGAAGTTGGGATTCGTTGCAAGTTGGATTTTTGAACGTCAATCTCTTTTTCTTCCAGGGCTCCGGACAACGAGCCGAAAGAAGTATAATCACCGTAAACGAAAACCTTTCCATCAACCTCCTCGATTTCTTCAAGACCATGATCAATCAATTCGAATTCCATTTCCTCGAGATTCATTTCCCCGGTTTTCTCAAATTCAAAAACCGCCTTTCGGTCAAACATAAATTCGAGTGACCCATTGGCCACGATGCTTCCTCCTGCCTTGTTGAAATACGATTTCACATTCGCGATTGTACGCGTCGGATTGTCGGTTGCACATTCCACGAAGACGAGCACACCGTGCGGGCCCTTTCCCTCATAATTCATTTCTGAATACGCGTCCGCATCTTTCGAAGTCGCTCGCTTGATCGCCGCTTCAATATTGTCCTTGGGCATGTTCTGCGCTTTCGCGTTTTTGATCGCCGTACGCAGTGTTGCATTCATATCCGGGTCGGTACCTCCGTCTTTGGCTGCAATTGTAATTGCTTTGCCCAGTTTCGGAAACAACTTAGACATTTTGTCCCATCGTTTTTCTTTCGCCGCTCTTCGGTATTCAAATGCTCTTCCCATGGTGTTCTGAATATGGACAGCAAAAATACGTTTTTTAGCAGAAAATATACGTTCTTCAGTCCTCTCGATTCAACATTCAAGCTGAGTTCAACAACGCGTTGTTGAATCGGATTAGTACTCCAAATTCTAACGCGTTCCGAACAAAAAGTTTTTTTATTTCACATTTGTATTGGGACATAGATTCCTTACTTTTGGCGCTTATTGTGCATTCCATGAAAACTATATTAGTACTCGGTGCCGGGCTCTCTGCATCATCCATGATTCGCTACCTGTTGGAACGTTCCGCCCATGAGAACTGGCAGGTTCGCATTGTGGACCACGACCTTGAAGTGGTGAAGAGAAAAATCAATGGATTTGAGCGCGGAGTGGCACTGTCGTTCAATGCATTGGATGCCAGCGAGCGTCGACCTGAAATCGAAAATGCAGATTTGGTTATTTCCATGCTTCCGGCGCGTTTTCACCCGGAAGTAGCGCGTGATTGCATCGATCTCAAAACACATTTGATCACACCTTCCTACATTTCTCCTGAGATGGCAGCATTGGATCAGGAAGCGAAAGATGCCGGGATTTTGATCATGAACGAGATCGGTGTAGATCCGGGGATTGATCACATGAGTGCAATGAAGATCGTTCATGATATTCAGGGCCGTGGTGGAAAGATCGTGAGTTTTAAATCGTACACGGGAGGTTTGATTGCACCTGAGAGCGATAACAATCCATGGAATTATAAATTCACGTGGAATCCCAGAAATGTGGTTCTCGCAGGTCAGGGAGGTGCAACTTCCTTTGTTCAGAATGGTCAGTACAAATACATCCCTTACAATCGATTATTTAAACATCTCGACACACTGAGTGTTGAGGGATATGGAGATTTTACCGGTTACGCAAACCGGAATTCACTTTCGTATCGCGAAACGTATGGTTTGGAAGACATTCCGACTATTTTCCGGGGGACGTTGCGCAGACCGGGATTCTGTGAGGCCTGGAATGTATTCATTGAATTGGGAATGACAGACGACATGTATCACATGTACAATGCGGCGGAGTTAACGCCTCGATCATTTCTGAATTCATACTTACCCTATCACCCAACGAAAAGTGCTGAAGAGAAATTTCGCGAATTTTTACGCGAAGATCGCATGCATTTGTACGATCGTTTTGAGTGGTTGGGCTTGTTTAAAGATGAGCCGCTCATCGACCTGGAAAATGCAACTCCTGCCCAGGTTCTTCAGAAAATTCTGGTTGATAAACTCTCTTTGCAAGAGGGCGATAAGGACATGATCGTAATGATCCATGAATTTGAGTATAAATTGAACGGATCAAGCTTCAGGATTCAGTCAAACATGGTCAACATCGGCGAAGATCAAGTCTACACATCGATGTCTAATACCGTTGGATTGCCCGTGGCAATTTGTGCCAAAATGATGCTCAACAACAACATTCAGGAACTCGGTGTTACCCTCCCGATTCAGCCGGAAATCTACAACCCAATTCTGGAAGAGCTCGCAACCTTCGACATTTCCTTCGTTGAGCGTGAAACAGAATTGAACCCTGTATAAAAAGGAAAAGCGCCCATCTTTCACCGAGCGCTTCCTTTTGTAGTCAAACGGAATTAATACTCATCGGAAATGATGATTGATACAACTCCTTTTTGTGAGCCTCTTTTTTGATCGTTGAACTCAATAATAAAGTAGTACGATCCCACTGGCAACAACTCTCCATTCCATGTTCCATCCCAACGGTTGTTATCGTATGAGCCATCTGTTTGCGAGTTATGAGTGAAGACCGCATTGCCCCAACGATTATAGATGTATACACTGTTGTTTGGATACGCCCTATCGAGATTCAATACTTCCCAATCGTCATTCATCATGTCGCCATCTGGCGTGATCGCGGTTGGAATGATTACTTCACAATCTTCGAATGTTATGGTGACCACTGTAGGAGGTCCAACACACCCTTCATCAGATGTTTCATCCACATAATAGAGAGTCGTGCCAATTGCGTTGTACGCATCCTGTGTTGACCCCGTTCCGATTGGTGTAATCATGGAAACATCATCAAACC
>JAURNA010000213.1 GCA_030830385.1 Crocinitomicaceae bacterium
CGCATAAAAGAATATTGCATGGCTCCACCGGTGTTCCCTCGAACATCTACGACGAGATGCGTAATTCCATCATCCCGCAATTGCTGAAACGATGCTTTGAGAAAACGCTCATAATCACGTCCAAATCCAGCACTGAAAGACCGAAATCGGAAGTAGCCAATCGTATCGTTTTTGATCGAAAAATGACCAACGCTTTTCGCATTTTCGTTGAAGTGCACTCCGGATGCGCTGATGCGCTTATTCATCGTGTGAACGGGTGCGGTTCCAATCAGAAAATATTCTTCGAGCGTATCATTTGCAACAACGTATTGAACGTGAACCGAATCGGTCGTGAACGGAAAGCTGATGTGCCGGTAAAAGTCGAACAGTTGCCCTGCCTGATAATACTTAAAGTCGATCGAACCTTCATCAGCGGAAAGGTAGGGTGCGATCAGATCCATCATTTGGTCAACGCTGAAGTGATGAATCGAAATCACCTCGCTGTGGTGTTGAATTTTCTTTTGCTTGTCGACAATTCGTCCGCCTTTGTATACGGCGTCGTAGTCTTCCGATATCGGAAGCACAGCATAGAGTTTCTTGCCCTGCATGAACAAATCAAAGGGGAGGGAATTGCGCGCCTTCAACCATTCGCGGAGCACATCTTTTGTCGGATGAATTTGAGTATGACCACATTGAATGTGTGCGAGTGTGCGGCTGTAGAGTTTGTATTGCTCTAAAAGTGTATTCTTATGTTGCAGGGAATACTTGAGCTGATTCAGAAACTGAATCATCGAATCTTCCGGAATGTGGAGATTGAGTTTTCCTTCTTTTGAGAGAAGCACATCTGCGAATACCTGATAGTCTTTGAGGCGCTCTTCAGGAGTGTTGCTTTGTGCGAAACACACGCAGTTGCAAAGAACAACCATGCCACCGCAAAGGGAAGAAACGGATAACCAGGAAAAGGATCTCGCCATAAAATGATAATGCTGCGTAACTGAACGAGTTTAAAAGTACGTCAAAAAGTTCATTCATCAGCCCGCTTTGAAAAGCGCATATTTCGAAAATGAACCGAACGGAATCAGTTCAATTTTTCTTCCGCCTGATCAGCGTAAAATCCTCCGGATTTCTTGATTTTCTGATAGATGGCGAGGGCCTCAGACTGTTTTCCGGATTTTTCAAGGCACAGTGCCTTCATCCAAAGTGCTTCTTCATCGAAGTTCGAATACGGTCCGTTGAGACAAGCATCGAAGTGGTGGATCGCACGTTTATACTCTCCGTGATTGAACAGGCAAATACCCGAATAGAAGTGTGCGTTGATGTCTGTTTCGTACGTGCCCAGAATGGTTTCGAATCGATACAAGGCCTTTTTGTAATTCCCGCGTTCGAATGTTTTCATCGACTTATCAATGTACTCGATGTAGGGAATCTCCACTTCTTTCCAGACCGGATCCATCACTTCGGATGAATCATGCTCCTGATATGCCGGAGTTCCTGTTAATATCATGTGACGCGTCTTCACGTGCGGTTCGGATCGGTAATTTCGGTAATCCAACAGTTTTAATCCGTGCAAATAAATTTCCTTGGCCGACTCATGCGCTTTGATGATTTCCAGATCCTTTTCATCTTCGATGTTGATATCGAGAATGGGCAATTGAACAATCGGAGGAGGTAGTTCATTAATGTGAGACTCTTTGATTTCAGCAAAATCCACTTTTATGTCGTCAATTTCGACCTGTAGTTTTTTGGGTGATTCTCTCAGTTGTTCAATCGGTGCAGGCAACACAACATCCGACTCATCCAACGTAATCTGCTGATCTTCCAGCAAGGTGGTAATCAGCCCGGATTCGGTCGGAGTTGGTTCCTGGGCAGGGGTAAGTTCAGGAGCTGAGGTAACAATCAGATATGTGGCCACGGCAACACCAATGGCGCCGATCCCACCACCAATATACCAGGCAGGAGATGTTCCGGACGGTGCAAACTGCTTATCAAGATTCGAAAGTACACCCACATCATAACCGAGTTGTTCCCAACCTTCAGCAGCATCTGCATCGAAACAACTCTCCAGCGATTTTTGTTCCAGTGCGTTTTGATCCAAACCAGACTTCTTCTCGCCAAAAGAAGAAATATCTTCCCTTTTCAGCCCCCTGCGAGAGCCGAATCTGTTATACAGCCGACTTGAACGCATTTCTACCTTCTAATTTTAGTTTCAAATTCCGCTTTCCATTCTGAATGGCACTCTTGACTTTTTTCAGATCGATTGCCATCAGCTCCGTTATTTCCTGATACGACTTGCGCTCCAGGTAAAAGAGCTCTATACATTTTCGTTGTTCTTCTTTAAGCGAAGCAATTGCTTCCTCCAATAGATTCAATTGTTCCTCTTTTTCCACAACAATTTCCAGATCATCTTCAGATTCCAGTTCCTGCCTGAGTTCTGTTGAGAGCCCATTTTTCTTTCGAAGCTTCATCAAACAGCCGTTTTTTGTAACCCTATATAACCAGGGTCGAAAGCGCTGTATGTCGTGGCTGCTCAACTTTTCCCCAAGATTTTCGAAAACACCCATGGTAAGATCTTCTGCATCCTCCCGATTCTTTAAGTACTTCATGCTCGTTCCCATCACCAGGTGACCGTAACGAACATAAAACTCACCCACGATCTCCACATCCGGCTTAGCGCGGTAAGACTGAACGAGGGATTCATCGTCCATGTCCCGATATCGGTTTCGTTTACGGAGAAGCATACTCACAATAGATGAAATCAAGGTGTTTTTTTCATAAAAATATTTTAATTTGACCACTCATCAATCCAAATAGAAGATGAAAAAAATTGCAATTATTACTTCGGGCGGAGATGCTCCGGGAATGAACGCCTGCATTCGCGCACTGGTAAAAACGTGTCTGGGGAAGGGAATGGTTCCGGTAGGCTTTTATGATGGCTATCAAGGCATGATCGAAAACCGCTTTAAGGAAATGGGTTCAGATGATGTCGCAAACATCATTCAACGCGGAGGTACAATTCTGGGC
>JAURNA010000214.1 GCA_030830385.1 Crocinitomicaceae bacterium
AGTACTATGTATTGCATAATACAATCTTTTACATATATCTTTGTAATAAATAAGTACTATATGAAGTTGGAAAATACAAAAGCTCAGATGCGAAAAGGTGTGCTTGAGTTCTGCATTCTTTCCATTCTCGATAAAAAGGAAGCCTATCCTTCTGAGATCATCGATACCCTGCAAAATGCGCGGCTTATTGTTGTAGAAGGAACACTTTATCCGTTACTAACACGATTAAAAAACAGTGAGCTTCTTACCTATCGATGGGAAGAATCGCCTTCCGGGCCACCGCGTAAATACTATTCACTTACAAAAATGGGAAGGGCATTTCTCGAAGAACTGGGTGCAACCTGGAATGAACTCAACAGTGCCGTTACCAAAATCATACAAAACAAACAATCATGAAAAAGACGTTATCAGTTAACATAAAAGGCACCAACTTTTTATTCGAAGAAGATGCGTACGAATTGCTAAAGGATTACCTCAAGCGCCTGGAAATGGTATTGAGTAACGAGTCAGGGTGCCAGGAAATCATTGAAGATGTTGAAATTCGTATCGCGGAAATATGTTCTTCCAAGCTTTTCGATTCGAAAGAGGTAATTGAACTCGCCGATATTCAGGAAATTCTTGAGAAACTGGGGGACCCTTCGGCATATTTGGGCGATGAAGATCCGGATTTTGATGAAGAATCGTCCAATAAATCCAGGACTTCCTCAACAAGTGCTGACGATGAGCAGCGCAGATTATTTCGTGACACCGAAAATGGAATAATTGGAGGAGTTTGTCAGGGATTGGCAGCCTTCTTCAACATCGATGTCGTTGTGATTCGAGCAATTTTTATTGTGATCTTACTCTTCGTAGGGTTTGGTTTACCGCTCTACCTCATTCTTTGGATCATCGTTCCCAGAGCAAAGAATACGATTGATCGCCTGCGTATGAAGGGGCGGCCCATAACAGTGGAGAACGTAAAAGACGAAGTGGAGAATGCAGCAGAAAGGGTAAAAGAAGGATCCAAACGCTTTGCAAACCGCGTGCGCAACAACAACCGATATTCGAAGGTAATTTCCGGCGCGGGAAGAATCCTCTCTGTAATTTGCGGTGTTTTCTTCATCGGTTGGGGGCTTACCTGGCTGATCGGATTCATTCTGCTCGTTGTAAGTAGGCTTGAATTCATCCCGATTCAGAGTGATCAGGGCTGGTTATCAATCTGGGAAGTCAGTCAGCTTGTTATTCCGTCAGACGTAAATCCGTCCACACTCTGGACGGGAGTCTATCTCCTCACGGGAAGTGCAATTTTGTTCCTGTTGCTACTTGGGGTGATGATACTCGCGCGCCATTATACGCGCTGGGCAAAACGTTCGCTGCTCGCGTTGTTCTTATCCGCTATAGTCGGTGTGATTACCTGCGCATATGTCGGTATTTCAACCGGGCGTGATTTTGTTGCCAGCGGAGATCTTAAAGGGGATGTTGGCACCGTGTATTCCGAACAATTGACCATTATCCCGACCTCGAAAAGAACCACGGAAAATGGATTTGAGGTTATGAGCGACGATGGATTCATGTCCATTTCCAAAAACAAAATCCGCTTCAGTGAAGTATCTGTTCAATACAGAAAGTCAGCCGATACGCTATTTCACATCAGCCAATACAAGGAAAGTCAGGGTCGAAACGCAACCGAAAGTGTTGATCGTGCCCAGGCAATCACCCACACGGCCATCTTGAATGGAGATACGCTGATCATGGATCCCTGGTTTGAATTCCCCAGAAAGGACAAAATCAGAGCACAGGAGGTAACTATCGTGATTGAAATACCCGAAGGAGCAACGGTGCGCATCAAAGATGACATTATTTCGCTCGACAATGCCCCGAGACATCCTTCTCATCACAGGGTTCGCTCACATGGGTTCCGCGATAAAGCCCCCCAGTGGGGAAGGCTTCAAAGCGACGGTGATTATTATCATTATGACTAAATCCAGACACGTGGCAGTCCAGACAGAAAGCATCCGTTCAAAAACACGGGTGCTTTTTATGTGAATACTTTCCGAAAATTTCCGTAACTTATGGAAAAGTTGTTCCATTTCAAATGTTTACAGCCATGCACAACGTCCATTCAACTGTTATAGCAATATTGTTATTTGTTCCGTCAACGTTGGCGCAAGATATCAAGGTCTATTTCAACGAAACGGGAGACACGGTTATGTACTACAAGCATGACTTCAACAAGGACACGAAAATCTGGAGATCCGATTTTGTTGTCTATTCAAACTCGAGTGACGTAACTGAAATTCATCGTGAATTTCTGGAAAATACTGACGAACCATCGCATAAAAAACGTTTTGATGAAGTACAGACGAAGTATCACGTTATGAACCTTGGCAACGGGGAAAAAATTGACGACGTGTCCTCCATATCGACGAGTTACAAAATTGTTCGTCAGAAGAAAGTCGGAGTACCGGAAGGTCTTTTCTCTCGGGAATACTTCGCTGATTGCTCTATCATGCACAACGGTGAAGAACTGATGAAAGAACGTTCTACGTTCTACTCATGGGGCAAAGAAGACAAAAAAGAAGATTTAACAAGTGAGCAAATGTTTGGTTTCGAACTGTGGAAGCACCCTAAGAAGGACCTGCACTTCGGAATTTTCTCGCTGAAGAAAGAGAATCTGGTTCTCACGTACAATCGCTTATCGTACATTGAGCAAGGTGTGGTAAAAAGGGAAGCTTTTATTTTCTAAAATCTGCATTTCCCCATTGAAGGTGCCCTTTTTTTTTCAAACTTTGAAGGGTGAACTACGCCATTGTCGACATAGAAACAACAGGGGGAAGTCCAAAGAATTCCCGAATTACAGAAATCGCTATCTATAAGCACAACGGCGATGAGATCATTGACGAGTTTATTTCGCTCGTGAACCCTGAGATGGTGATTCCTGCTTTCATCACACAATTGACCGGAATCAATGATGAAATGGTGAAAAAGGCGCCTAAATTCTTCGAAATTGCCCGGACGATTGTTGAGTTTACCGAAGACTGTATTTTCGTAGCACACAACGTAGGATTCGACTATGGGATTCTTCGTGCCGAATTCAAGGCACTGGGCTACGACTACCGGAAAGCACATCTATGTACCGTTCGCGCTTCGCGATGTGTTCTGCCGGGACACGATTCCTACAGCCTGGGGAAACTCACACGAGCACTGGGAATCAAAATCAAAGGAAGACACCGCGCCGGTGGAGACGCATTGGCCACAGCTCAGCTATTCACACTACTGAACCAAACGGATAAAATGGGACTCACAGCCTTTGTTCATGAGGATGTAAATCCCAAAGTACTCCACCCCAGCCTCGACGTGAATATTTTGGATGAAATCCCGAATAAAATTGGCATTTACCGCTTTTTCAACGAAAACAATCAACTTATCTACATCGGGAAGAGCATCCATATCAAAAAACGGATCGAACAGCACCTGCGCAATTCCGATACCAAAAAAGGCATTCAGATGCAGCGGGAAATTACGCGTATTGAATTTGAACTCTCCGGATCAGAACTCATCGCATTGCTGCATGAATCACAACTCGTGAAGCGGTATAAACCCAAATACAACCGACAACTGAAACGATCGAGTTTTCCATACGGTCTGTTCCACTACACAGATGATATGGGATACATACAATTGTTCATTACACAGTCGGTAAAAATGCAGGACATTCCGCTCATGAGTTTTAACTCGAAACGCGAAGCAAGTAAATACCTGGAACGAATGGTTGAGGAATATGAATTGTGCAAAAAACTGTGCAATATCTACAAAACACAGAGTTCTTGCTTCCAATACACCCTCAAGCAATGTTACGGTGCCTGTGTACAAGAAGAGGACACTGATTCGTACAACGAACGTTGCCGAGATTTGATCGATGAGTTGAGTCTTCAGGAATCTTCATTCTACATCGTTGACAAGGGAAGGAAACGAAACGAAAAGAGCATCATCCTGATCGAAAAAGGATCATTGCGCGGGTTTGGCTACGCTCCTTATCATTTCAATCGCCTGTCTCCCCAAAAATGGGATCGCTTCATTCAATATGTCGACGAAGACAGAGATGCCCGCAACATTGTAAAGCTGTTCCTGCGCAAAAAGGACCATTATCAACTGGTATCGCTCCATTGATTGCATCGGTTACCCCGGCAACTATGGATTACTCCGGCAGTACGCATTTTTCAGTGGCCCTATTATGCATTCCACCGGAAATGCGACATTGAACAAGATAATTGAGGAATTCAAGGATTGGAAATAAAACCGGAAACCCAGTTTCCTACTATTACTGCCACCACTACACCAACAAGCACAACCATATCAATCCGGTTAAATCTTCTACTTATAAAACGGAACGAAACGGGAAAAGGTTGGTTGTTTATGCACAAAAAACCCTGACTGCAAAAGCCAGGGTTCTCAACTATTTGGGTAAAGCTTACGCTTCTTTTTTCACTCGTTTGGAGAAATCGATCAGAATAGGAGTTGCGATGCACAACGAAGAGTACGTTCCGACAATCACACCGATCATCAACGCGAAGATGAATCCTTTGATGGCTGCACCTCCAAAGATGAAGATGATCAGGAGCACAATGAAAGTAGTCATCGAGGTATTGATCGTTCGCGAAAGTGTCGAATTCAACGATCCGTTGATGTTCTCCTTTTCGTCTGTTCCCTTGAATACACTCAGGTTTTCACGGATACGATCGAACACGACCACGGTATCGTTAATCGAGTAACCGATTACTGTCAGGATCGCTGCCACGAAGGCCTGATCGATGTCCATGTTGAAGGGAAGGATTCCCTGGAACAACGCAAAGATCGAAAGTACCAGCGTAACATCGTGCGCCATTGCAATGATGGCTCCTGTAGAATACTGCCAACGTCCGAATCGAATCAGGATATAGGCGAATATGATGAGCAACGAGAGAATGATCGCAATTGTCGATGATTGGATCAACTCTCCTGACACCGTAGGCGATACACTGCGTGTTGCCTGAATGGTAAATGTACCGACCTGGCCTTCCAGTTCTTTCAAACCGTCTGAAAGCTTTTCTTTTACTTCCTGATTGGCTGTTTCGTCTTCGCGGAGGTAGTTGGTAGAAATTTCAAGGTAAAATGAGCTGGACTTGGTCTTTGCTTCCACCGATGCAACGTTACCTTCCGCATCAACAAATTTTTTGCGCAGCTGAGCTTTGATCGTCTCCAGTTGGAGATCCACCTTCTGCTCGAATTTCACTCCGAACGTTCGTCCACCCGAAAATTCCACACTGGGGTTCAATCCTTTTGTAACAATCGCGATAACACCTCCGGCAATCAAAATACCAGAAACCATATAATACAGCTTACGTTTTCCAACGAAGTCAATTTTGAATCCCTTGAGTGCATTTTTTGTCACTTTTGATTCGAAGTTGATGGACTTTCCTTTGTTCAGCCACCAGTTGATGCAGAGGCGAGTAATCACCAATGCAGCGAATACAGAAGTGAAGATACCGATGATCAATGTGGTCGCGAACGACTCGATGGGTCCGGATCCGAATGACTTCAGTACGATTGCGGTAAGCATCGTTGTCACGTTCGCATCGATGATGGAAGAAAGTGCCTTTTGGAATCCTGTGTTGATCGCAGCCTTGAGGTCTTTTCCTGCTGCCTGCTCTTCCCGGACACGCTCAAAAATCAGTACGTTGGCATCCACCGCCATACCGATTGTCAATACGATACCCGCAATACCTGCCAATGTAAGAACGGCAGAAAATGATGCCAGTGCTCCAAAAATGAACAGGATGTTCGCAATCAACGCGATGTCTGCAACCAGACCTGCCTTACCGTAGTAGAACATCATGTAGATGAATACTACGAGCAACGCCACTGCAAACGACATCAAACCAGCACGGGAGTTCTCGGCACCGATTGTTGGTCCGACACGTGTTTGCTCTTTAATTACCAACGGAGCAGGAAGTGCCCCACCGTTCAACAATCCAGCCAAATCGTCCGCATCCTGAACGCTAAAATTCCCTGTGATGATGGTGCTTCCGTTTTGGATTACTTCGTTTACAACCGGATCACTGAATACCACATCATCCATGGTAATCGCCACAATTTTTTCTCGGTTATCCTCCGTCATCTGAGCCCACTTGTCGGAACCTTCTTGCGTCATTTCAACACGAACGGCAATTTTTCCTTGCTGTTGATCGTAATCACGTGCGGCACTTGCGATGTCTGCGCCACCTACACGCGGTCCGTCAGCAGGTACCTTCACAGCGTATAAAATGTATCCGGACTCCTTGTTCTGTCCTACTGTTTCAACATCTGAAGACCACATGAATTTGAGATCTTCAGGAAACTCTGCGGCTATATCGGGGCGTTCCAGGAGTGCCATTACGTCCGTCATATTTTCCGGAGAAGCCCATCCAATCCGGGCACCGAACATGAAATTCAACTTGCCCGGAAGTCCCTTTCCTTCTTCCGCACTCAAATCCTCACCAAAATCATCGAAAGAAAGATCGTTTGTATCCATTGAATCCGCCACTGCAGAATCCACATCTGCCAGCGCAGTATCCTGCGAAGCGGAATCATCTTCCACACTGTCGAAGTCTTCATCAAATGGTTGAGCAGACAACGCAATCGCCTGATCCAGTCTTTGAGCCAAATCCTGAATGGTATAGGTTTCAAAGAATTTAAGGTTTGCTGTAGAAACCAATTTATCTGCAACAGATGCCTCATCCTGTACACCGGGTAATTCGATGTACAGTCGGTTGTTGTCTGGGTCTTTTTGGATATTCGGCTGCGCCACACCAAACTGATTGATCCGACGTCCCATAATTTCCTCTACTCCATCGATCGAAGCCGCTTCTTTTTCGCGAAGGAAGGTCTCCACTTCTTCATTCGCGGATGAAATCTTCAATCCCTCGATGTCGCCGTAATCAAGTCCCAGGCGCGACGTAAAGTCCCCGTCGAACATGGCCGCGCCTATGAAGGTAGACCAGGCCGTGTAGGGGTAGACCTCTGTGCTGATATCCAGGCCGTTCGCGCGCGCCCGGTCGATCATCTCCAGCAGCAAAGGTACGCGGCTGCCGCCA
>JAURNA010000215.1 GCA_030830385.1 Crocinitomicaceae bacterium
GGAGATTTTCATTTCGAGACCAAGGTTCAGAGCAAGTGTTCGAGCCCGGTACATCGCTTCCTTTTCAAGCGAACGTCCCTTGATCCATTTGTCGATATCTTCCTGTTCTGCAACACGGAAAATCTTTTTCGCCTCCAACGGTTTAAACCCCGGAGATTTTCGTTGTACCTGAATTCTGGCTAATTCTCCGGTTACTGAAACGACACCAACGTCGTGACCGGGAGACCCCTCAACTACCGTTACATCACCCACCTGCAAATTGAGGCTCTTCGTGTTTCGGTAAAATCCTTTTCGGCTGTTTTTAAACCGAACTTCAACTATATCGTATGGAGACTGTCCGGACGGCGGCTGCATATTCGCCAACCAATCAAACACCTCCAGTTTGTTGCATCCACCAGAACTACAGGTACCATGGTTTTTACATCCTCCGGGAGTTCCTTCTCCACAACTACCACAACCCATCGTTTCTTTATTTCGTGTAAAAATAGGGATTATTCTCCTTGACAGTGTTCAGGACCCTTTGAAGTTTCAACGATCTGACGTGAATTTTGGGTAGGACCACAGATACGATTAGATTTGTAAAAAATGCGATTATGAAGATCAGCGGTTTTACGATGGTGCGCAATGCCGACAAGTATTATTTTCCCATTCAGGAAACCATCACGTCTGTTCTTCCGATTGTTGACGAATTCATCGTGGCACTTGGCAATTGTGATGCTGATGACAAAACACGTGAGAAAATCGAGGCAATTGGTTCGGATAAGATTCGAATCATCGACCGGGTTTGGTCAGAAGAAGAATTCATCGATGGGCGCATTTTTGCCCATGAAACGACGTTTGCTCTTTCTCAATGCACAGGAGATTGGTGCTTTTACCTTCAGGCGGATGAAGTGGTGCATGAAAAAGATCATGAAACAATCGTTTCAGCATGCAATACCTACCTGAACCGTGATGATGTGGATGGATTACTGTTCGACTACTTCCACTTCATGGGTGATTACGATCACTACCTTCCTTTTCACAATTGGTACCGCAACGAAATTCGCATCGTGAAGAATAATCCGGGTGTTTTTTCCTACAAGGACGCACAATCGTTTCGCAAGGGAGACAACGAAAAACTCAACGTGATCCGAATCGGTGCAAACATTTTCCATTACGGGTGGGTTCGGCCTCCTTACCTCATGCAAAGCAAGAAGAAGGAGCAGGACTCCATGCACCATGGCCGAGAGAAAATCCGTGAGGAATACGAATCGAAACCGCCGGAGTTTGATTACGGTCCTCTTGGTAAAATTCCTGTATTCAAAGGCTCACATCCAAAAGTGATGGAAAAGCTTATGACGGAAATCAGCTGGAGAGACAAATTGAACTACACACGCATTCCTTCTCCTGATTGGCCGGGTATGAAGCACGAGAAATTCAAGTATCGTCTCCTGACCTTTATCGAAAATAAGCTGATGAACGGCCGCGGCTTATTCGCTTATTCCAACTGGAACCTTCTCAGGAAATAATTATGCTTTGTGGATATGACGCATCACCTGAAAGCACAGGTGTGTGAACAGAATCTTCGGATTGGCATTTCGCTCGATGTGGTAATGGGCACCGTTGAAGTCAGACATGAAATCCTCAATGTTATTTCCGGTGATGAAGCGGGAGAATTTTCCCAAAAATTCTGATTCTTCCTTCGAGACATTGGTCAGTTGATCTTCTGTGTAATTGCGGAGCATACTTTGTCTGAACATATGCAATGCATAGCGCAAAAACACTTTTTGATACTCGCGGCTGTGATCTGCCATTCCCTCCGACCAGTCCATCATTTCGAGAACGTTTTTTCGATAACACACGCGCATCAACCGGATAAACTGTTCACGGTTCTCGTCTTTATCTCCAAGGTTGGTTTGCAATTCTATCGCTTCCAATAAATCACCATCGGAACGAGCAGCAACGCTGTCGGCTTGGGAAGCACCAAGGTTGTATTGACTGCGCAGAAACCCGCTGATGTCGTCCATGCTGAGTCGCGGAACTGTAACCCGCTGTGCTCTCGATAAAATGGTCTGGAGCATATATTCATCCGATTCGGCAACCAATAAAAACACGGTTTTCTCCGGTGGTTCTTCAATGATCTTGAGCAGCTTATTCGCACACGCCTGGTTCATTTCTTCCGCCATCCAAATGATCATCACCTTGTAGCCTCCTTCAAAGGATCGAAGACTTAGCTTTTTGACAATCTCCTGGCTTTCGTCCTTTCCGATAATCGGTTTTCGTTCTTTCGAGTCTGAAAAGCGAATCCAGTGGTTCAAATCAAAATAAGCACTTGCTGCGAGTTGTTCTCTCCACAATGGAATGTTTCCATCTGACGTTTTGCTAATTGCCTGTACGGTTGGAAAGGAATAATGAACGTCCGGGTGCTGATGAAACGAAACTTTTCGGCAAGACGGGCATGTGCCACAACTATCTGATTCCTGTCTGTTTTCACAAAACAGATACTGAACAAAAGAAAGCACGAGAGGAAGGGTTCCATACCCTGGTTTTCCTTGAAAGAGCTGGGCATGGCTGATCTTTCCTCCATTTATTTCCTGAATCAATCGTTGTTTCAGGCTTTCGTGCCCAATGACGTCGGAAAACTGCATGCGCTAAAGTACTGGAAAAATTGGAATTATTTTTGCTTTGAATGTTGCGTAACTAGCGAATTCAGTATATTTAGGTTCGCTAAAAATATTCAGAAAATGAAAAATATCATACTCATTACCTCCCTGATCTTCTCAGGTTTTTCAACTGCCGTTTACGCCGAGACAATTATCGAATGGAACGAAACCGGGCAAAAAGAGGGGCTGTCGGTAACGATCAGTGCAACATACGGTTCTGAGCCCGTAGAAGGTGCTCTCGTGAAAATCACACATGAACGTACGGTTGTAGGGGCCGGAAATACCGATGCCAACGGGTCGGCCAACATCTCGCTTCCCCAATATGGAAAACAGTTGGTGACGATCGAGGTTTATCATTCATTGTACCGAGCCAGCAAACTCAAAGACATTGTTCTCGAAAATGGAAAAACCTACAGCTTTTCCATGAAGAGTAAGTCGGAAACCGTCGAAGAAATTACCGCTGAGTCGGCGAAAACGGAAAGCAAACTTGAATCAAAAATCAAGGACGAGCACGAGGATATCGGAAGTTATCAGGAGCGTGTAGAAGAATCAAAAAAGAACGCGGAACAATTGAGAACCGAAACGGAGAATCTTCAGGAATCTGCCGAAGAAACCCGCAACACCACCGAAGAAATGCGCAACACCACCGAAGAACGAATGTCGGAGGCAGAACGCGCGCGCAAAGAGGCGGAAGACGCAAAACGAGGGGAAGTTGAACGTGTAAACCGTGAAGCTGCAGAACGCGAAGAGGCTGCGCTTAGAAGAAAGCAAGAGAACGAGGAGCGACTTCGTGAACTTGAGGAAGCAAAAAGCCTTGAACTCGTTGCCGTTGAGGAGAACGAAGCCCGGAAAGAAGCTGAACGCAAGCAGGAAGAAGAAGAAAAGGCACGGGAAAAGGCTGAAAAAGAAGCCGCCGATCGTGAAAAAGAACAGAAAGAGCAGAAAAAGCAGGCCGAAGAACAAGCGAAAAAAGCAAAAGAAGAAGCGAAGCAAGAAGAGAAAACAGAAAAGCAAGAAGAACAAGCGAAGAAGGAAGCTGAAGATGAAGCAAAACAAGCCGGGAAAGAGCAAAAAGAGGTCGAAAAAGAAATGAAGGAGGCCCAAAAAGAGCAAGAAGAAGCTGAGAAAGAGGCAAAAGAAACCTCTGAACTCAAGGAAAAAATTGCCAAACTGGATGCCGATCAGAAGAAGCTGGACGAAGATCGCAAGAAGTTGGACGACGAGCAGAAAACACTTGATAAGAAAAAGAAAAAAGGGAAGAACATGGACAAGTTAGCCGAAGATCAGGCGAAGCTCAATGAGGATCATAAAAAACTGGACGAAAAGCAGAAAAAACTGGACGAAAAGCGTAAAAAGATCACAAAGAAAATGTAGGAAAAAGGCGTCATAATCATGGCGCCTTTTTTCGTTGCCCCGTGCAATCCAATGTAAAATACTTCGTTGCCCTCCACCTGATTATTGTTCTGTTCGGGTTCACAGGAATTGTAGGTGGTCTGGTATCGCTCGACTCCTTCTCCATCGTCTGGTATCGGGTATTGATTGCGGCGGTATCACTGGCTATTTTATTTCCCATCATAAAGCAATCGTTTCGGCTTCCATCTCCGCGACACTACTGGGTACTCATCGGAACGGGTTGTTTTGTCGCTGCTCACTGGGTCACCTTTTACGAATCCATTCAACTTTCTACAGCATCACTTGGAACGCTTTGTCTTTCTACCACAACCCTGCACGTTGCCTGGCTCGAACCGTTGATTATGAAGCGAGCGTTTTCCAAGGTTGAGCTCGTAATGAGTGTAATCGTAGTCTATGGAATCTATTTTGTATCCGAAGATTTCAACGCACAAGAATACAAAGCGCTCGCCTACGGGCTTGCATCGGCTTTGTTTGCCGCTTTGTTTGCAGTAATCAATGGAAAAGTAGTGCATGAAGTTCCCGCGGCGCGTATCGCGTTCTACGAAATGACATCCGCACTTGTGGTGTTGACTTTCGCTCTTGGTTTCCAAAACAGACTGGGTCCGGACTTATTTGTCATTTCCATGGAAGATTTCGGCTGGATGCTCTTCCTGGGACTCATCTGTACTTCGTTTGCCTTTCTTGTCTATGTGGAAATCGTAAAATACATTGGTGCATTTGCTGCCTCGTTGAGCATCAACCTTGAGCCTGTATATACCATTTTGCTGGCAATCCCTATCCTGAAAGAAAACCAGGAGCTTAACGCCAATTTCTACATCGGATCGGCATTAATCGTTGTTGCCATCCTATTGAACGCCATTATAAAACGCTACCTGAGACGCAAGTCTCAATCCAATTCAACAACTGTTATTGATTAATCCCCTTACTTTCTCCTAGGAAGCCTGAAATTTTTTCCGTATTATTACCTTAGTATATTAATCCTGTTTAACGCGGACAAGCCAATATGAAAACCAAGACTTTTATCGTTCCACACGATTTCACTGAAGTAGCCGATATCGCTCTCGACCATGCAATTGCAACGGCACGTACTCTTAATGCCGATGTGCATGTTTTACACGTTGTTAATAAACAAAAAGACATCTCGGCTGCTGAGGAAAAACTCAACGCCATTATCTCTGCAAAAGACAAGTCTGTATCGATCCGTTTTTCGGTTCGGGTGGGCAATATTTTTGAAGACATCGGAGATTTTGCCGCCGAGAAGCATGCCGAACTCATTTTTATGGGGACACATGGAACCCACGGTTGGCAGCATCTTACCGGGATGAACGCCCTTAAAGTAATCACGAATTCGTCAGTGCCCTTCGTAATTGTTCAGGAAAAAACACCCAAGGAAACCGGGTACGACAGCATCGTGGTTCCGCTGGATTTAAGCAAAGAAACCAAGCAAAAGCTGACCATTGTTGCCAACCTTGCAAAGTACTTCAACTCTAAAGTACATGTGGTAACTCCTGAGGAAACTGATGAATTTTTGCGGCACCAGGTAAAAGCAAATAACCAATTCGCGAAGAAATACTTCTCAGAAAGAGACATCCAGGTGACAACAACGTTGGTTCCAAGAAGCGGCTTTGATAAGCACGTGATAAAGCACGCCGTAAACATTGATGCGGACCTCATTGCCATCATGAACCTCAACAAAACAAGTTTACTTGGCGTCTGGGGTGCAAGTCACGAAGAGTACATCATTACAAATGATGCGCAAATTCCAACCTTGATTATGAATCCGATTGAAGGGCTCCACCAGTTGGCAGTAGACTTTAATTAGTCATTCCTTAAAAACCGTGCAAAAGGTGAGCATGAAATGGGTGCCCTGAATCCTGCGCATAGTAGTAGCGTATTGGAACCACTCCAACGAAATGATGCCAGAAAATGGAGTTGTTTGAGCACAGCGAATTCTTCATTTTCAAGGGATTTCGTTAAGAGAGATCACGCGGCACTACAGCGAAAAGGGATTTCTGCTCCCTTTTTTATCCCTTGAAAAAAGGCAGAGAATGTAGCTTGTAAGGAGCGACTAATGAATCTCTTTTTATACGTAACGCATGTGCCTGTGGAATTCGCCTCAGCGCACAGATATTTATTGCTCGTCCGGATAGTTTCCTTCGTCCATTCGGTTCAGGATTTCTTGTAGGTTCGCATTCTTTTTTTCCTGACGTGTGTCAATTGCCGTCTTGGTGAAGTATTTGTGCAGTTGGAAGAACTTCACCTGAATTTCATCCCATTCTCTGAGCCCACTGATTTTTCCGTGTTCCTGGAGTTCTTTTCTCAAACGATCGGAAATCTCGTGGAAATCGTCTCTACCGAGGTAATCGAGGTCGGCATCGCACATGATTTCCTCCAAATGATTTTTCGGCTGATGGGGAATTTGGGTCACAAAAATCAATTTCTTGATCTTATCAATGTGTTTGTCGGTGTATCCGTATTTCGGAAGAATTTCTTCTGCCAGGCGCGCACCAACAGGTTCATTTTTTTCGTATTGTTCGATAAACCCGGCATCGTGATACGTTGCCGCAGACTTCAAAAGGAAGAGTCCCTCATCCGTAACATTTTCCAGAAGAGCGATGCGCTCAATTGCCGTAACGACATCTTTTGTGTGAGAGATACTGTGGTAGTGCAGCTGCTTGGAAAGGTGTTTTTCCAGTAACCGCATAATGTGTCGTTCTGCTTTATAGTAGTTAATGGAACTGTACAAATGCAAATTGACGATTTGGTTAAAGCGATCGTTCGGATAGATTCCTTCCCCATTTACTGAAAGTTCCGGTTTGACTCGATCTACCACGTACATATCGATCAAACCACCGCTTTTCGAGTTTACTTTGCCTTTGAACGTGCATTCGAAGTAAGGTTCAATGAAATCAAACGTAGCTCCTGAGATGGTCACCTTCCCCGGTTCACCCATCATCTCCATTCGTTGCGCCCGATTCACCGTTACCCCCCAAACATCGTAAGCGAGGCGTTCACTTCCGATTACGCCCGCGGTTACTTCTCCTGTGTTGATTCCCAGCCGAAGCTCCCAGTACTCGGCATTGTTGGCAATCGCATCGTTTTTACGCTGCTCCATGTAATCCTGGATTTGCAATGCAGCTAAACAGGTATCAATTGGGTTTGTATTGTTCCGAACGGGTACACCTCCTGCACACATATAGGCGTCTCCGATGGTTTTGATCTTTTCAAGGTTGTTGCGAACGATAATCTCGTCAAATTTGGTGAAGTAAACATCCAGTTTTTTCACAAGCTCCGATGGCTTGAGTCGATCGGCAATCTTTGTAAATCCTACAAAGTCTGTAAACAGCACGGATACTTTCTTGTATGCCCTCGCCCTTGCTTTTCCTCTTCGCTTGAGTTCTTCTGCTGTTGATTCCGGAATTACATTCCTGAGGAGCTGTTCACTCTTGTCTTTTTCTTTTTGTAGCAGTTTTTGTTGTTCGAGCACCTTATTTCTTTCTTTCTCTATTTTTCGTTTCTGCTGTTCGATTTTTATGTTTTGCTTTTGTATTTCTTTCGTGCGATCCCGGATTTTTAACTCCAGACGAATTCGTTCTCTTCTTGCAGAGTCCATTCGCCTGCGGATTATCC
>JAURNA010000216.1 GCA_030830385.1 Crocinitomicaceae bacterium
ATTCGTGATCTTTCCCTCAATAAACAGAAGTCTTTTCCCTCGTTTGATCACTTCGGAAGTCCCGGTAAGTACATATCCCAGCATTGCGGGGGAAATGAAGGAAATTTTCATCTCAATGGTTGAAACTACGTGGTCTTCCCGAATCACTTCCGATAACGCGCAAACACCCATTGTTGCATCCATCAGTGAGCAAATCGCACCTCCGTGAGCCGTGAGAGGCGTTGCGAGATGCTTTTCCGTCACCTTCATTCGATACGTTACTCTACCCTGACCCTGTATGTCGAAGTCCATTCCAAGTTCTTTACCGAATTGGTTGCTTTCGATGTAAAAACGAATCACCGAATGGTCTTCCAGATTTTCCATCAGGTATTTTCCTTTTGTATATGAATGTCCATTTGTGGATAAGGTATATTCAGGCCAACCATCGCGAATTCATTGTACACGCGTTCATTCATATCAAAATATACGTCCCAATAGTCATCTGGTTTGATCCAGGCGCGAGCTGTGAGGTTCACAGAAGAATCGGCCAATTCAGCCAATCCGATGTACATAGGGTGGGGATCTTTCAGAATGCGATCATCCTGCGCACCGAGTTTACTCAGGACCTCACGCGCCTTTTTAACGTCATCGCCGTAGGCAATTCCGAAGGTCCAATCCACTCGTCTACAGCCCGCTTTGGAGAAATTTACGATGGTTCCATTGGCGACTTCTCCATTCGCAAGAATGACCGTTTTATTGTCGAGTGTTTTGAGGATGGTATTGAAAATCAAAACTTCGTGAACATATCCTTCCTCGCCCCGGGTCTCAATGTAATCGCCCACCTTGAATGGTTTGAACATCAGGATCATCACCCCTCCGGCAAAATTCGACAGTGTACCTGAAAATGCAATTCCTATCGCGAGTCCGGCAGCTCCGAGCAACGCAACAAAGGAGGTCATTTCCACACCTACCTGTGCTACAGCCGTAATGACGACTAACGTTTTGAGCGCAATAGATGTCAGACTTCTCAGGAACGTGATCAGGCTTCTGTCTGTTTTGCGCCGTTCAAGCACTTTTCCCAATCCACCCACCAACAGATTTGCCATCCAAAAACCTGCGGTTAAAACAGCAATTGCAATCAATAAACGAACTCCGTTACTGGCTAGAAATACGCCGAATTCTCCCTCTTCTAATCCAAAAAACTTACCGATGTTATCCATTTTTATTTTTTTACCAAAAATAGCAATTACATCCAAATCAACTCTATATCGTGCGTATTTCGTATGCACACATTGCTTCTATCGTCGATTCACTGACTAAAAACAGACTCCCACGAATTGCATTACATTTGTACCATGTTTTTTGTCCTTTCGAAGGCCCTTTTGTTTCTGCTATCGCCCTTTTTCTGGCTGATAATCACAACTGCGGGTGCTTTCTTACTCAAAAGTAACGAATGGCGCAAACGCTTGAAGTGGATTGCACTGGGCATTTTTTTGTTCTTTTCAAATTCAGTCATTTTCTCGGAAGTGTGTGGTCTATGGGAAATTCCGGGAAAACGCATTGAATCCGTCGGTCATTACGATGTAGGAATCGTACTCGGTGGAATGACGGAATACAATGGTGATGTGGAATCATTGAGCACTCGAAGATCGGGTGATCGTATATTTCAGGCGCTTTCTCTTTACCATCAAGGGCATGTAAAAAAGCTTTTCATTTCCGGTGATTCGGGGCACATTACTGATCGAGGGTTACACGAGGCGCGTCAGATGAAGGCGATTTTGGTAAAATGGGGAATTCCTGAGGAGGATATTCTCACGGAAGAAATATCAAAAAACACCTATCAAAACGCAAGGGAAACGAAGAAGGTACTTGAAGATCATCCTGAGCTCAAGACGTATCTGCTCATAACATCGGGTACACACATGCGACGTGCCATGGGGTGTTTTGAGCGACAGGGGCTTCGATGTGCGCCTTTTTCAACTGATCATTACGTAAACCGGACAGGACAGTACCGTTGGGATCAATGCATCATTCCCAATCCCGATAATTTCATGCAATGGAACGTCTTGTTGAAGGAACTTGTCGGTTATGTCGTGTATGACATGCGCGGTTACATTTGATTTCCTGCGAAACGACTTTCGCATGTTAAAATAGGTATTATCTTTACGTTGTCTTCCGATAAAAAACCAAAATGACCGATCTTTACTTAGTTCCATTTGATTTTACAGCTGTAACACAAGGAGCCCTTGAGTATGCCCTTCGACTGACGGCATCTGCCGGAGATCATATTTTGCTTCTTCACATTGTTAAGAATGAGTCGAAAGAAGATTCAGCAGAGAGGAAATTTGAGAACGTGATGGCAGCATTGTCGGATGCAGATCGCAAACGAGTGAGCTATAAGGTAACCACCGGAAACCTGTTTGAAGACATCAGTAAGGTAGGGCACATCACCGAGGCAAATGCAATCGTAATGGGTACGCATGGTGCGCATGGACTTCAGAAGATTCTTGGAAGCAACGCACTGAAGGTGGTTAGCGGCTCTGAAATTCCGTTTATCATCACACAAAATCCGGCAGATTATTCGGAGATTCACAAAATCGTTATGCCGTTTAGCTATGCGAAGGAAACGGTTCAGGTGGTTCAGTTCGCAACCACCCTGGCGAAGAAATACAAAGCATCCATTGACCTTGTTGGTTATCACGACAAAGATGAATGGTTGTTGAAAGATATGAAAGTGAATCAGGCCGTTATGCGACGTACGCTAAGTGAGAACGGGGTTGATCACTCTATCGTGACGTTGCCAGGTAAAAAGCGCTATGAGAAGGAATTAGTGAATTACGCGAAAGAGATCAATGCTGATTTGCTTGCTGCTGCGTATTTTCAGGAATCGATTATTCCTGCTCTGACGGGTTCGTTCTTGCAAGATTTGATTACAAATCCTTATAACATTCCGGTACTCACAGTAAATGCTCATACGCTTTCGAAGATAAACGCGAGCGTTATTTATTAGAAGACTGAAGGAATCGTCCGAACATAGGTTGACTGACAGGTTTAAGACGGTTCATTTGCGTTTCTTCTTGTTCTTTTTATCGGCCGTTGGCATTTCGTCGTCTTCAGCTCCCTGATCCGTGGGGGTTCCGAATGCATACGTTTCACGACCATGCTCATCGTAACGATGTTCTTCAACCCTAACACCTTTCTTGTCGTAGTCGATCGTTAATTTGGGGATACCATCCAGATAGTATTCCGCGTAATGACCAATTCGGATTCCTTTGCGATAGACTTCTTCTGTCTGCACATTACCTTGATAGTAGTACATCTTGAATTCTCCTTCTTTGACATCCATGTCCCAATTTTCCGTTTTCAGGAGTACCCCATCGTCGTAATGGTACTTTGCCTCCTCGTTTTTCTTCCCTTCCTTGTAATTGACTTCCTGTATGACGATACCGTCACGATTGTAGGTCTTGTGCTTTCCGTGAAAGATTCCGTTTGCATAGTCTACTTCCGACTTTATCCTGGATCCGGGGTAGTATGTTCGTTTCGTTCCATGCAGGATGCCATTTTGGTATACTTCCCAGCGAAGCGTATCCGTATCCCATGTCTCAGTATCTTTCGGATTCTCTTTGACGAGTTTGTAATACATCTGAGAACCGTGCAGTTCATCGAGCTGGTAATTCATTTCCCAGGCCAGGAAGTCTGTGGAATCAAAATAATATCTCCAGGTTCCCATGCGAGCGCCTTGTACGTGGGAGCGAATTACCTGAATGCATTGACTGGAATAATAGGTTGTATCCGTACCGTGGGGTTTTCCGTTCACGAAGGTTACCCGGTGATGAATCACCCCTGTCATGTGGCAATCCTCGCAGGTTCCCGTAAAGGGTTTCCCATAATTCCCTGAATACACAAGGCCGGTTCCCTCATCGAAAGTGAGCTTTTCACCGCAGTCTACAACTCCGGCCATCTTACCGCATTCCCATTCTGCATAACGGCGCTGTTCCGGTGGAACTATCTTTCCTGCAGTATCATACCGCTCGTAGCACTTCCGTTTCTCCCGGACAATATCGCCGAAGTCCTGCGACCAGGCTGTCATTGACGAGACGAGAAGTCCCAATGTGATCAAAACTTTCATATGCTTTCCTTTTGCAATTATCATTCCTTTTTCAAATGATGGAGTGCTTCCCGCATTTTTTGAGGGATTGGGATCGTCTGCTGTATTTCACTATCGAATCCTACAAGCGTCGACAGCCCCGTTGCACAAATCTCATCGTCGACCCGCACGTAGTATGTGAGTGTAAAACTCTTGTTTCCGATCTCGCGCAACGTTACCTCAATCATCGGTTGATCGTGCAACACGATGGGTCGGTGGTATTCAACTTCATTCTTCACGAGAATGACTCCGTCCTTTTTCCAATCCCATTGTTTGCCCAGCAAAATACCAAAATAATGGATGCGCGCTGTTTCGAAATACGTAAGGTACACACTGTTATTTACGTGCCCCAAAACATCAAGGTCAGAAAAGCGAACGTGTATTCGGGCAGGCTGAATACTCATTTATCTAACTGTTCAAATGCGGAATTGTTGCTTATAAATTCAGGGACAATTTCCTTCATTTTGGCAACGATGTTCATGTTGTTCTGACCCTGGAAGAGTTCGACCAGAGAATGAATTGAGTCAATTCGATCTTTGGATTCTATTTTGACTTTTGCTCTGAGAATCTGGGGGTGGTGCGTTGGAAGCGTATTTTCATCCTTAGCAAGGAGTTCTTCGTACAGCTTTTCACCGGGCCGGAGACCGGTTACCCGAATCTCAATGTCGCGTCCCAATTCCAGCCCGCTCAATTTAATCATTTTGCGCGCGAGATCTATGATTTTTACAGAGTCTCCCATATCGAAAACGAAAATCTCACCTCCCTCTCCCATCGTTCCGGCCTCAAGTACCAACTGGCAGGCTTCGGGAATCGTCATGAAGAAACGCGTGACGCGTTCATCGGTAACCGTAACAGGTCCACCCTGAGCGATTTGACGTTGAAACAACGGAATAACGGAGCCATTGGAGCCGAGGACATTTCCAAAGCGGGTGGTAATGAATCGTACATCTCCTTTTTCGTTTGCATGCTGAGCGTACATCTCCGCGATTCGCTTGGAAGCTCCCATGACGTTCGTTGGGTTCACGGCTTTGTCTGTAGAAATCATCACGAACTTCCTGACCTTGAATTCAAGGGCCAGATCCA
>JAURNA010000217.1 GCA_030830385.1 Crocinitomicaceae bacterium
ACATGAGCTTTGCACGACTCCGTGCCATCGAGAGCAGAAGATGGGTAGCACGATCAGCCAATACCGGCATCAGCGGATTCATCAACCAACGCGGAGATGTCGTTCAAGCCAGTGAATGGTGGAAGAAAGACGTCCTGCGACAAACCATTAACCTCAACAAAAAACAAACTTTTTATACCCAATACGGGAATGTACTGGGTCGTTGTATGGCCTTTTTCTCCCTGCTGCTGATTCTCTTCACATTTGTTAAACGATTCAGGCGTAAATTCGGGAAATAATGGCAATTCACCATGAAATAAACGGCTCTCAGCTGGTAGAGAATCACGGAGATTACCTTCTGTCCTTCGCTATGACAAAGTTAAATGACATTGATCTTGCCAAAGATCTTGTGCAAGATACACTGGTTTCGGCGTTGACTAAGTTGGATACCTTTGAGCATCGAAGTAAGCTGAGGACCTGGTTAACCAGTATTCTGAACCGAAAAATCATCGATCATTGGCGCAGGGCAGAAACACGTTATACTGATCCCGCCTCTTCTTTCTTTAGTCAGGAGGGGAAAAAGAAGGGCCACTGGTTAGAGAACGTAGGTGGTGAAGCTCCTTTGGAAAGTATTTTGGAACAAATTGTGAAGGCTGAAACCATTGAGGAATTGCACTCCTGTCTGGACAAACTTCCTGAAAAATGGAAGGGTGTGATTTCTGCAAAGTACCTGGAAGAATTAGAAAGTGACGAGATTTGTAAGAATTATCAAATAACTCCTTCCAACTTGTGGGTGATCATACACCGAGCCAAATTAGTACTGCGTGATTGTCTCAAAGGCAAATGAAAATGATGAAACCTTGTGAGGAAATAACCCTCGACTTCGAAAAGTCGAAATTTGTCCGATTGAGTTTGAAAGATCGGATGATTCTGCGTGCTCACGTTATGATGTGCTCCAAATGCCACAGGTATTTGGTGGATAGCCGAATGTTGGATACCTGGCTGGCTGAAGGATTTAGTCAACAAGACATGCGCTACCGCTTCTCGGAGTCAGAAAAAGAGCGACTCAGGGATTTACTCGGGTAGTGTTCCTTCCAATGGAAGAATACCAATTTTTTCTTTGCTTCCGGAAACGGAATAGATGATGAGTTCCGGATAATTCCGATTTACGGTAAACAGTTTCGGAACAACAAGCGTTTTGTGCTCCTGTGGATCGAAGAAGGTTTTTCGTTGAATCTCTCCATCTCCCAGATCCAGTTGAACAAGTGCAACTGCATTTCTGCGTCGACCGTAGCTGGCAGTGTGCAGACGTATTGAATCCATGAACGTTCCTCCCTCGTCGTAGTTCCGGATATCATCGTTGAAAACGAAGTACATACTACCATTCTGAACAAAGCTTTCAAAACCACTGTAAGGTCCGCCATCGTTCATAGACACCTGGTACTTGGGTATTTTTTCGATCCACAGAACCCCCCCTGACGAATCGGTTCGATACGAAATGATGTCGTTGTAATAGTAATAATATACACTTGAGCCCTCACTCGATTGAATATCCGGAGAAGAGCGCATTTGTACGAAATACTGTTCAAGGGTACAAATCATTCCGCCATCTTCCGGGAAAATCACATCCCGCATAACATAATTGTAGAGTTGAGGTTTTCCTTTGTACATTCGTTGGCGTCGTTCTGATCTTTCAAGGGTCCGTTCTGGCCAATCTTGCGTGATAAAATCTTCTTCGAAAGCTTGCTGTCCTTCCTGAACGACCTCTTCCGTCTGTAAATTCACCGTTTTATAGAAAATTCCACTGACCCCATTTTCGTCGTTGTCTCCATAGATTCCGGTGAGGGTAAAAAGCGAATCAGAATAGGCATGCATCGCCATGGATTCTATCCATTTTCCTTCCAATTCGAGCTCGTAATCCTGAATTCCAATTGCGTCATTGAGGTGGTAGATGTGGAGTTTCTTTTCGATAGAGCGCTCATTGGAAAACATGCCTGGTTTCTTTGCGTATTCACTCAGACAAAGAAAGTAGCTCCCTTTGTCTGACACAAAATGCTCGTGGATGATGGATTGTTCAGCCGGAAACGGCAGCTTGTATTCGCCTTCATTCACCATCTCCAGCTCTTCGTTGTACACCTTGAATCCATATACATGGCTGTCTTTCTTTTTTCCGGGAATCTGCCAAATAACAGCCAGGAACTTCTCATTTGGAGACAATCTCGTTGTGAAGTGGCCTTTTGAACCTCTTCCTGCAAGGGGATATTCGGCCAGGTGGACCTCCTCTCCGTCTCTTTCGAGGGAATCGCTGTAATACTGAAGATAGAAATGATTCTTTGCCTCGCTACGATCAGACAAAAACACGGTGAATTGATGATTGAACACCCGAACGCCTTCGAAATTGGCGATGCTGTTCCGAGCTAAAATCTGCAAACTTCTGGAAGTGGTGATGTCATGACCGCGGTGATGCGAAACTGTATACCGGCCCATCAACTGACCTCCAGTCCAACGAAGTGCAAAAAATTCTCCCTGTGCTCTTGGCAAAATTCGAATCAGGCTTCCCCGTTTGCGCTGCAAATCTCCCCAATCAATGTCATTGAGCTGGGCATACGATGACTGTTCCAACCCGAGTAGAAAGATAAACAGGGGGATGGTTCGAATTATAGACATCGATATTTTTATCCCGGTAATGATTTGCTCTATAAGGTAGGAGTTTTTGAGGAATTCATCCTGTTATCACTCGCCAAAATTGAGAATACCGAATTGCTCTTTGCTTCCTCTGATGGCATACAGGAGCAATTCGTTATTTCTGTAATCAACGTTGAATTTCTTGGGAACAGCAATGGCACCGAGTTCTTCGCGGGCGAAGAACATCTTTCTTTTCATCTCTCCTGTTTCCAGATCTACCGTGCAAATTGCAACCGTATTTAGTTTTCTGGAGAGCTTGGCAGCTGCTGGTTGATAATCTGTTATGCTGTACTCATCTGAAGTTTCATCGTAGTTCTTACTGTTGTCGTTGAAGAAAAAACAAAGTTTATTGCCATCTACAAAACGTGCATACGAACTGAAATAACCTCCGTCGTTTGTGGAAACCTGGTACTTATCAATTTTCGCCAACCACTCAAATCCTCCATCGGCCGATACTTTGTACGCTACGATGTCGTTGTAATAGTAATAATACGTTGTGGTCGTGGCGCCCGTTCTCGGGTCGGTTCTTGTTACAACGCGCACATAGTATTGTTCCATGGAACCCACCATACTACCGTCTGGCAATGGATGAACCTCTCGCATTACATAGTTGAATAGGTTTGCCTGAACGTCTTTTCCTTTGGCTCTCTTGTTGTCCACCTTCTTCTTCTGGCGATCAGACCAGTCCTGCGTGATAAAATCCTCACCAAATTCCTCAAACCCTTCCGCCAGAATTTCTTGCGATTTGAAATCAGCTTTCAGATAGAACAGCCCGTTTATACCAACAGCATCTCTCTTGCCGTAAATACCTGTAATCACGAAGACTTTATTGTTGTCAGAGTTAATTGACATGGCTTCAACGCGTTTTCCATCGAGGTCAATGACCATTTCCTCCTGTCCTTCACTATTGATGTGATAAATGTGAACGGCTTCATAGTTCAACGGACTCCGGAGTAGCTTCTTATCTTCTGACTCCTTGTACTCAGTGATATTCACAAAAAGATCACCCGAATCAGAAAGGTAAAATTCGCTAATGGAAGAAAATTTATCCTGAAACGGAACTTCGTATTCTCCGGATGTTTTCTCTTCGAGTGATGCATCAAAAACCTTAAATCCGTAGGTCGCATGCTCTTCTCGTCGGCCCGGAATTGTCCACATTACGGCAAAATGTTCACGATCCTGCGATTGAACAATGGAAAACGTTCCCTGGAAGCGTCGTTTTTTGTCCTCGATGGAGTAACTTGCCAATTCAACAGGCTCACTTTTCGGTGCAAGATCACTTCCGTATTCCTGCATGAAAAATAGGTTTTCGCCGTCTTGTTTATCGGAGAGAAATACGACAAAATGGTCTCCAACTATGGTTGACCCTTCGTAAGTTGACGGGCTTCCATTTGGCGCCTTCAATTCCAATTTTCCTTCGTGAACAAGTCCGAGTTCTTTGTGGGAGGACACTTCCAAACTGGAAAAGAGACCTCCACGCCCGGATTGACGCAACGCGAAAAAGTCATTCGCATCTCTGGGAATAATGTTTATGAGTCTTCCGGTGCTTTTTTCCAAGGATCCCCAGTCGACAGAATATTCCTGGGCCATTGAACCGAATGAAAATAAAACTACAACAAGCGCAATCTTAATTTGTTTTTTCATGGGTGGACAGATTTTTATCCCGTGAAAATAAAAAAAATTTCGCGTCGGATTTTAGCCTCCATGCAAGAAGGTTCGCACAGCAGTCTTCTCTTCGGATTGGATGCGTGCGAGATATATGCCTTGTGGAAGCCATCCGACTTGCAATTCAGTATCGCCTGCATGAACTTCTCGTTTCATGAATCGAAGGATGTTGCGGGAACGAATCGATCGAAATCAACAAAGCCAGTAGGATCAGTGTCTCATTGTAATGCGCTCAGGCTCCATAAAAACAGATCGTCCTGCCCGTTACACACAAAGAACCGGATGAATCACTGAGCCGAATTAGTCTACGAGCTGGATTCCCGTGTAGTTGTGCGGAGTAATTGCTTTGAGTTCCGCCTTGAGTTCATCGGAGATATCAAGTGTTTCCACAAATGCATGAACTGTTTCCATGGTTACCGCTTCGTTGGTTCGTGTCAATCCTTTGAGCGCTTCGTACGGTTTCGGGAAACCTTCTCTGCGCAGAACCGTCTGAATGGCCTCTGCTACAACTGCCCAATTGCTTTCCAAATCAGAATGGAACGCTTCTGCGTTGAGAAGTAATTTATCGAGTCCTTTCAAGGCAGCTTTAAACGCAATAAATGTATGTGCTACAGG
>JAURNA010000218.1 GCA_030830385.1 Crocinitomicaceae bacterium
AACTCGTATCTTTATCGTAGGCCTCTTGTTCGGTAATGGCGACCTCATTGTTGAAAAACTTCGGCTCGAAGTTCGGCTGGAAGTCGTATGAATCGAAAACCGCTACCGTGTTACAAGTCGACGTCTCGTTTTTGTACTTCACGCCATAGTCCAAGTCCTGACGTATGAGAACGCACATTGTATCCCCCGGATGATCGAATGTTTGTTTGATGGTGAAATAATCGTACACCAGAAGATTTCCCTTCTGCATGGTCAGTTCCAGTTTTTGAACCAACCAGAGTGAGTCGACCACATAAATGTATCCTTCGAGTGTGGTTGTCGCCGAGTTTCGTGGAATGATTTTGATCTTATGGATTTTGTGTCCGTTCTCTTCGTATTGGTCTTCCAAGCGGTATTTGTACGAAAGGATTCCCGGGCCTGAAATGGGAGAACTCACGGGAGTTTGGTGCAGGTCATCCAATCGGAGCAGGTTTTGGAAAAAGTCAAAATTCGACTTCACGGTGGTCGTGTAGTACAGATGATTTCGTTCGCTTCCGCGTTGCTCAAATCCCTGCCGGACTTCTTTTACCTCGTTTCGATTTCCGAAGTGTCGGGTGAAGCTGGTCTCGATGAGGTTCATATTTCCGGCAATTTCCTGTTGTTTTTTCTTCGCTTCCTCGGCAAACGGATCTTCGATGCCATTGGGATCCGTATTCTCAACTTCGTTGTCGTTTTTCTCCTTCTTGTCCTTCTCTTTTCGATCGATTTTCTCCACGGCCTTGATGTAGCCTTGTACGGTATGCGGACGATTCCATTGGCTGATCTGATCGCGTTTTTTCACCACTTTTAACATGATTTCACGACCCGGATTCGACTTTTTTGCTGAAACACTCACCGACTCAATGTCTTGATAGCTTCTTGGAAAGAGTTGCATATCCTTGCGAACCGGACTTCCGGTAACCACCGTCACGTAGGCCTCACGATCATCGTATCCCGTTGCGGAGAATACCAAAAAGTACTCGCCTTCGAGCAAACGCATTTCGTAATATCCTTCTTGATTGGCGAGTGTTCGTTGACCTGCTTCATTTTTGACGTACACTTTCGCGAAAGGGATGGGTAATCCTGTTTCGTCAGTGACGATACCACTTAACGTTTCCTGACCAATGCCAGAAAATGAAGTGTACACAATGAAGATGGCAAGAAAGTATTTCATTGTAGCTTAGACTACTTCGGCCCTGCGAAAGTTACAGGTACTTAAATGTACGTACCGCTGGCGTTATAACCGATGGAACTCGTATAAGTAACGATTCTCCGATGAAAAAAGTAAGAAAAAGAGGATAAACGGCGATTTTCAGGATGGAGATTCCTCATTTTTCTGCTGATTCTCCATGTATTCCATGTGTCGCTTCATTCGTTTCATCATCCATTTACGAAGAAAGTACATCGCAAAGGACATGATAGCCATCAGGTAGTATGCGCCCCATTTACGAAACCCTTGCGTAAGTACCAGATAAGTAATGGAAATGGTGATAAACGTTCCGACAAAGAGCCAGAAATAGAGCATGATTTTGTTGTACCGCTGCATCGGATGATTTTTGTGCAAAGGTAATCAAACTACTCTTTGTTACACGGTTTCATGTGTACGTTGTAGCATTTCAGCGTGACTTCAGCGGGATTTTCCGCATCAAAGCACTCCGCTGCTTTGGGAACCATGGAACGATAACGTTGTAGGAGCGCCCGGAAACAAGATGTCACAGGCAGAAATTTCACAAATGTTGTTTTTGAGTAAGAGATATTACAAAGCCTGTGCCGTAAACCGTTAGAAACCGGTTCGTTGATTCAGCGGTAAGAGGGATTGATTGAAGGTGCTATTTTTTATCCCGATCGGCTCCAATTGTAGCTACTGGATTCAGGATTTTATAGGTGTCGAAGGATTGGGTTGTGCGAATGCCTTGCCCGTAACCCGATTCGGTAGGGGAAGTAACGTATACGTTTTTATCGGTGTAAATCGTACTGTCGTTTTGATTCCACCAGAGTTCCTCTGTTTCGAGCAATTGTTCTTTGGCGAGGTTCTTCAGGTTCACCGAATCGCGTACAAGCATTTTGCCAGTTGCGTGGTCTACTTCACCATATTGTGCGGTCAGGGTGGAAACAACGATACCTGTTTCGTTGTAAAAGTCAACTTTTAATCCTCTGCGCAGCTTGGTAACTTGTTTGGGTTTGTAGTATGCTTCAGCGTATTCGGCGCGCACTTTTACACGGACGTAACCGGAATCGGTATAGATGAGTTCGAGATTTTCGGTTACCTGATCAGGTGCTTTTGGGTCGTAGGTTACCCGTTGGATGGCATCCAGGTCGTTTACACATGAAAAAAGAATACCTGTCAGGAGTATGACAGGTATTCTGTAATATACGAATGAAAGTAAATTCATGTTTTAAGGGTTCACCGAAACCCCATAGCAAGACAAGGATACGGAGGCAGGGTTTCCGTTGTCGAATTTTTCGGATTCCGTTGGGAAATTGGCTTGGTATGACCCGATGAGCCCTCCTACATTTTCACCTGCCGATGATGCTTGTTGAAGGAGTTGCACAGCATATATGTAGTTGCACTTGCGCTCAAATGTACTTGATCCGCAATTGTTCGCATTTGCGGCAACACACTGTCCGGCGATGCTCAATGCTCTTCCGCGGTTTTCTCCGCTTACGCTCATGGCTGAATTGTAGGCTGCCGAGTACGCGCGCATTTTGAACTGCATTGCTGCGATTCGGTATTGCATTTCCTGTTTTTTGGAATCGTCCGTTGTATTTTCCTTGATGTCTCGATAGATGGCAATTGCCTCTTTAGGCCCAACGAGTTTTGCTTTCATCATTTTAGCATCTTCAGACGTTGGATCAACCGCGATCAGAGCATCGATCAGCTTCATGTACTCGTCGCTTTCATCGCATTCCTTTCTCTCCAGGAGTTCGATCATATTTAAAAGTGACTTCTTTGATGCGTCTTTGTCTTCTGGTAGAGATGCAATGTATCCATCGATTTCGGGAAGGAGGTCGTCACAACTTTTGACCAGGTAATCCAGGTAACCATCGAGGTTGGATTGTGTTGCGGCTGCCGCTCCCTTTTCTCCTAAAAGTGCAGTGTATTCAAAGTACTCCTGAATCAGGCGCTTCTTCATCGCTGGCTTGTCGGTGTCAGCAGTTTCCAGATACAACATATACGTGTTGTAGTATGCGTATGGAATGTACGACTCGTGGGTTTCTTGCCCTTTTTTCGTGATGGCTCTTCTGAACAAATCATCGGATTTGGTTCGATCGATATTCGTTGCAGACAGCATGATCGAAGCGCGGAAAAGATCGTTTGCTTCATTGTAGAATCCCAGCGATTCCTGTTTGTCAAACGCTTCGATCAACGTATCGGTATAGGCTTTTTTGATTGCCTCGTCCGTTTCTCCGTTCACGGCGTTCATCAAACTACCGACCAGCCGATCCCAGTTGTCTTTGTCGAAGCCACCACAGATTTTTTCTCCCATGAGGTAGTACATGGAGGCCTCCTGATATAGTTTGGTCTGCGTGGCAGCATCAATCCCTTCAATTTGGGATTTCTTGATTGCTTCTCCTGCCAGAAATCGCATTCGATCGCATTCTCTGTTTTCTTCGTTTTGTGCCTGAACAAAACCAGACACAGCAACCAAGGCAATTAGAAGTAAGTTCATTTGCATTTTCATCATTTTTCGCATGTAATTTAGTCCCAAATGCGTTTTCTAAACCATCGGTCTCCCACAGGTGCTATCAAGAGACCAACGTTGAATCCGACGTATCGTTCTCGCAGCAGTGCTGAGTTTCCTGTGCCACGTTGGCCCAGTGTAACCCCCATGTTCATGCTCGATAGCGATCCTTTGATGGTGATTGGTAAACCTACACCAAAAGTTGTGCCAAAATCAGAGACTTGTTCTCCTCCTTGTCCGTACGGAAGCGTGTAATAATATCCACCGATTCGGTAGCGCATTCGCTCAAAGTACTTGTACATAGATGTTTTCAATACTTGCGTCTCGGGTGTGAACTCGGCGCCGCATGTAATGCGATGTGTGCTGAAATAGCGTGTTCCGACACTGTCGAAGGGAACGCTGAACCGAGACCAATCGGACGTGGTGTATGTGAGGTACAGGTTCCATTGGTTGTTTAAGCGATGTCCTAAATCATTTGAGGCGAGTCTGCGAAGTGTGTATTGTGCGCCGAAACTCAGAGCAGGGACGGACGAAATGCGGGAATTGGAGTCTGCACTACCCGTGATGCTCAACGTATCGTAGGTTTCCGGGTTGTCTATGTTTCCAGCGTAGAAAAGTCCTTTCCAATAGCGTATGTTCAAATCCTGCTCCAGGTCAATGACCGAACTTAGAGTCAGGGTGTGTTTCTTTCCGAAATCCTTCATGACGTACAGTCCGAGGTCGTAGTGAAGGGATTTGGCGCGGATGTTGCGTTGTTCAACTCCTCCCGCAATGTTTATTCCACCTGATTCAAACAATGTTGCAGAGCGTTGGTTTGTAACCGTTCCGAACAGATACCCAATGTTCGAGCCAATTGCTACGCTCAATCCAATGGAATCGCGTTTGAGGATTTTTGCTGAGAGGCCCACAAATGCTTCGTTGATACTTCCTTTTCCTGAGTATGCATACAAGAGTGAATCGTTGTCTACGTGTTTAACGCTCGAAAAAGAATATCCTCTTCTCGAGTAGGGTTTGAGCCCGAGTGCCAGTCCAAATCTGCTACGAAATGGCACGGCGAATGTAAAGTCGGAAATGGAACTTACGGGTGAATACGAATCCAGATCACCATTGCGATAAAACGAAAAACGGGATGATTCACCCAATGAAAAGATCGGCATTCCGGATGCCAGAAAGCAATAGGTTGCCGGGTTGTAAAAGTTCAAAATGGTTGAATCTACCACAGATATGTTCGAGTTTCCGATTCCGGACATCATTCCGTGATCTGTCGTTCCGATGTCACCAAACCCAAGCGCGCTGTATGGCGAGTTGGACGCAACCTGGGCGTTCAATCCCAGGCTTAAAAGGAGAAGCAACGCTGGGAGGCAACGCTTAGATATTAAAGAGATATAACTCATAAATCCCTATCAGGGTCAAATTTTCGACTGCAAAGATGTCATTTTTTGAATGGATATCAAAGTGAGCCGCGTCTCCACCGGTCACAAAAAACGTTAAGCCCGGAAATTGCGATTCGTACTGGTTTACAAAGCCATCCAATTCGTACTGAATTCCCCGTATAACACCAGATTCAATACTCTGTTCCGTTGTATTCCCGATGAGTTGCTCCGGGTGTGTTTTCGAAAGCAGAGGTAATTTACCCGTATGATCATGGAGTGATTTGTAGCGAAGATTGATCCCGGGGGAAATGGAACCGCCGAGATATCCAACTTCTTTGTCGTATAGGTCAAACTTGATACAGGTACCCAGATCAATGCATGCGGCATACCGTGTTTTTGCTCTGGAGTGCAGGTACATTGTGTTGCAGAGGCGGTCCATTCCGAGGGTGGGGCTTTTGTATTTACTGGCAAAAGGTAGGTTGGCCGAAGCATGAATCAGCGTTGCTTCCAGTGTTTCGAGAATCGCTTGTGTTTCTGTGTCCGATCGTACGGAAGAAACAACCATTTTGAATCCGGGATACAAATCCAATAGCGTATGGATGTCTTCATTGGCTACGGAATCCGAAGCGATCAGTTCTCCGTTTGAGAACGCACCAATTTTCACGCGGGTATTCCCTGCATCAAGAACGAGTATGTTTTGCAAAGCATCCATAGGCCAAAGATAGAAACGAAAAAAAATGGAAGGCTGTACATCAAATAAAAAAAGAAGTATTAAATTTGCACGCGCCTTCGTAATGCGAAAGCAAAGTGAGGTCTGCACTACGGATGGTGATATAGCTCAGT
>JAURNA010000219.1 GCA_030830385.1 Crocinitomicaceae bacterium
GAAGCGCTCCGGAGTTCGGTGAATCAATTCAAATGTTGCCACATCGGGCAAGTACGGCATGATGAACCTCGTAAGGCCTGTGTCCAGATAATTCTTGATTTCTGAGTTCCAGATTCCTGATTCGCAGACTACTAAGATTTCTCCTACGTTTCCCGTTACAGGACTTCTGGCGTCTCCTTTGAAGGTCATTTCCGAGCAACGCGAAAGGGAGAGTAGTGCCAGACAAGTGAGTGCTATTGAGATGATTCGTTTCATAGATAAGTATTGTTGAGCGTATTGCTGCAAAAATCGGGCAAAACTATCTCACACGAATTCGCTGGCCTATGCTAATGCGGTCTACGTTGATTCCGGGGTTGAGTTTGCGCAGCTGATTGATGCTCATTCCGTGGCGTTGTGCAATTTTTCCAAACGTGTCTCCTGAACGGACCGAATAGTACCTTCTGGTCGTCGTTGTATTCGTATTGGTACTTTGCAGTGTTGCCGGTGCACTTGCCGTACCTTTCACCTTCAAACGCTGACCGATGTATATGCGTGTTGTGCGCAATCCATTCAGGCGCTGAATTTCCGCTGTGGTTGTTCCATACCTCGAAGCAATTGTTCCCAGGGTTTCACCACTGGATACCTTATGATACGTGTACGACACATGGTTGGCTGGTGGCTCCGTTGAGTTATTCGGGGTTGGGCGATTGTTTGCGATTTGTGGTTCAGCCGGCTTTTCATACGAATCGTACTCCAGCGCATACAGGCTGTCTTCCATGGAGGTTAGCACCCCAATGTTTTCAAGCGGCATTGTCAGGCAATATCCTTTCGGTGCATAGTCGCGTTTGAAAATCGGATTGTACCGTTTTACTTCCTCCTCTTCCATCCTGAGCAGCGTCCCAATCGTATTGAAATGAACTCCCTGTGAGAGGCAAACGGTATCAAGCTGATAATAGCCCACTTCAGCGTCCATTGGGACAATGTTGTGTTCTGCGTGATACGTAATCAAATAGGCGGCGGCGATGAAGTTTGGAACATAGCCTTGCGTTTCTCTTGGTAAAAATGGTCTAACCTCCCAATACGTGAGTTTATCCCCTGATCGGCGAATGGCCCGGTTTACGTTTCCCGGTCCTGCATTGTAGGCAGCGAGAGCAAGGTTCCAATCGTTGTAGATGTCGTAGAGTTTCTTCAGGTAACGACATGCCGCATCTGTTGCTTTTGCGGGATCCATTCGTTCATCGACGTATGAATTTTCCTCAAGGCCCATCATTTTGCCTGTTCCGTACATGAACTGCCAAAGTCCGAGTGCTCCTGCTCTCGATTTTACCTGTGGACGCAAACCACTTTCGATTACGGCAAGGTACTTTAGCTCAATTGGCATGTTGTACTGGGCGAGCTTCTCTTCGAACAAATCAAAATAGAGCTTGGATCGGCCCAAAACAACGCGGATAAATCCTCTTCGCTTCTCGATGAAAAACTTGATTGTGTTTAGCGTTGCTTCGTTGCAATCAAGGTGAAATGGGCTCATTTCGTTGATTACGCTCAAACGCTCGCAATACACCTCATCGGAAAACTCCGGGAAATCGGTTGTTTCGTAATTCAATGCATCGATGATGGAATCGTAGTTGTCGTTGAACGAGTGCTCGGCATAAAACGCGTTGAGCGTCTGCTCGATGGTGCGAATCATCTGCCCGTTCATCGTTGAATCCTCCGGATCCATTTGAAGCGGATCAGCACCCGGTTGGGCAATCCCTGAAAAACCGAGTAATGCAACCCAAAACACTACGAAATATGTGTTATTCATGAACTACTCCTTTCTTTTCCAATTGACGACTGATGTTTATCAATCGTTGTTCTTCAAAATGATTGGCGATCAGCTGTACACCGAAGGGAAGTCCGTTGCTGTGCTGGCCAAGTGGTAGGGAAATTGCCGGATTTCCAGTTAGGTTTGCGTGTACGGTAAAAATGTCCTGCAAGTACATGGCGATTGAATCTCCAACCTCACCAATTTTAAACGCTGTGGTAGGTGTGGTAGGCAATAGGATGAAGTCGTATTGTTCGAAAATTTCATTTGTTTTTTCCTGCAGCACCCGGCGTACTTTTTGTCCTTTCGCGTAATATGCGTCGTAATAACCGTGAGACAGTACAAAGGTTCCTGCCATAATCCGGCGCTGAACTTCTGCTCCAAACCCTTCCGAGCGTGACTTCTTGTACGTGTCTTCCACTCCTTTGGCCTCATTGCTTCGATACCCGTAGTGTACCCCATCAAATCGGGAAAGGTTCGAAGACGCCTCTGCTGTAGTCAGGACATAGTAGGTTGGAACGATATAATCCAGGTAGGGGAACGAGACGAAATCCACCGTGTTGCCCGCCGCCTTCAGTTCATCGATTGTATGATCAATGCACGTGCGAATTTCCGGATCTGTTCCATCCATTTCGTAGCTTTCCTTCAGTACTGCAATTCGCAGCCCTGACTCTTCTGATTCATCCGAATATCGCTCAACGTCACGAGTAGAGGCCGTTGCGTCAAAATCATCGGCTCCGGCCATCACTTCCAGCAACAATGCCGCGTCTTCCACAGAGTTGGTAAATGGGCCGATTTGATCAAATGACGACGCATATGCAATCAATCCGTAACGGCTAATTCTTCCGTATGTCGGTTTGAGTCCAACCGTTCCTGTAAAGCTCGCTGGTTGTCGGATGGAACCTCCTGTATCACTTCCGAGGGCTGCTGTACACAGGTTTGCGGCGATTGCTGTTGCGGAACCGCCTGATGATCCTCCCGGGACAAATTCAGGGTTGATCGCATTTTTCACCGGGCCAAAAGCCGAGTTTTCGTTTGAGCTTCCCATGGCGAATTCGTCACAGTTGAGGCGTCCGATGATGACTGCATCTTCATTGATCAATCGTTGAACAGCGGTTGCTGTGTACAGGGATTCAAACCCTTCCAGAATTTTGGAAGAAGCGGAAACCTTGTGTCCTTTGTAGCAGAGGTTGTCCTTGATTCCAATGACCATTCCTGCCAATCGACCGGCCGTACCGTTCGCTATTTTGGCATCCACCGTTCGTGCCTGTTCGCGGGCACTTTCCTCAAAAACTTCAAGAAAACTATTCAGGTGCGATGAATCCGCTATACGACCGAGGTAGACTTCCAGCAGGTCTGTAACAGACTTTCCGGAAGCAATTGCTTTTTTTACATCCGCGAAGGTGCGCATGGATTATTCTGGATTCATTACTTTTCTTCGGTGTCGGACGTAGCTGCTCCTTCTGTTTTGGAAGCATCCTTAAACTCCTTCACTCCCTTTCCAAGTCCTTTCAACAATTCGGGAATTTTTTTCCCTCCAAACAGCAGTAAGGCGACTACCAGAATTGCTACTACCTGCCATGGACCGAATACTCCTAAAACCATCTTTTTCCTTTTAGAGTTGATGCAAAGGTACTGAAATAAACGCTAACACGGGGTTTTAACGTTTCAGAATATCCTTAAAATTCATTAATTGCCTGGCGAGACATGCGGTCGTTTAGTCTGCGGTTCGTTACTTTCACGATTGCCTCCGTGAAAAAGGATGAATCCAACGGGTTCCTTTCCGGGACTATCAGAGCTTTCTTGCCACTTCTACTTCTTCGTAGGCTTCAATGATATCGCCTTCTTTGATATCGTTGTATTTTTCTACGTTGAGGCCACATTCGTAGTTGTTTTTCACTTCTTTCACGTCGTCTTTGAAACGCTTTAACGATCCGAGTTCACCGGAGTGAACAACGATTCCATCGCGGATGACGCGAATTTTCGAAGAGCGCTTGATGACTCCATCGAGAACGAAGCATCCTGCGATGGTTCCCACTTTGGTGATGCTGAATGTTTCGCGTACTTCTGCGGAGCCTGTGATTTGCTCTTCGATATCCGGCGACAGCATTCCTTCCATCGCAGATTTGATTTCTTCGATGGCTTTGTAAATAACAGAGTACAGGCGGATGTCGATTTGCTCCGTTTCGGCAAGCTTACGGGCTGCTGCTGAAGGCCGAACCTGGAATCCGATGATGATGGCATCGGATGCAGAAGCGAGGTTCACATCTGCCTCGGAAATGGCTCCTACTCCTTTGTATACAATATTTACCTGAATTTCTTCGGTTGTCAGGCGCATCATCGAATCCGAAAGTGCCTCGATGGATCCGTCCACGTCTCCTTTGACGATCAAGTTCAACTCCTTAAAGTCTCCGATCGCTAATCGACGTCCGATTTCATCCAGCGTGATGTGTTTCGTGGTACGCAGACCCTGCTCACGATACAATTGTTCACGTTTGGAGGCGATTGCCTTTGCTTCGCGCTCGTCGTCCATGATGTGGAAACTATCACCTGCAGACGGTGCTCCGTTGATACCCAAAATGGATACCGGCATTGAGGGACCTACTTCTTTCAGGGCATTTCCGTGCTCGTCGTGCATTGCACGTACACGTCCGTGGTTTCTTCCTACCAACACAATGTCTCCCACATGGAGTGTTCCGGCCTGAACCAGAATGTTGGTAACGTATCCTTTTCCTTTGTCGAGGGATGATTCAATGACTGTACCCACCGCGTTTTTATCCGGATTGGCTTTCAGGTCCAGCAGTTCTGCTTCGAGCAATATTTTCTCAAGCAATGCATCGATGTTTTTGTTTTGCTTGGCTGAAATTTCCTGGCATTGGTATTTTCCTCCCCAATCTTCGACAAGGATATTCATTCCTGAGAGCTGCTCTTTAATCTTGTCCGGATTTGCTCCGGGTTTGTCAATTTTGTTGATGGCAAACACCATGGGTACATTCGCCGCCTGAGCGTGAGAAATCGCTTCTTTTGTTTGCGGCATCACGTCGTCGTCAGCTGCAACGATGATGATGGCCACGTCTGTTACTTGGGCACCACGAGCACGCATGGCCGTAAAGGCTTCGTGACCTGGTGTGTCGAGGAAGGTCAATCTCTGCCCGCTTTTCAAGGTAACGTTGTAGGCTCCGATGTGCTGGGTGATTCCCCCTGCTTCACCTTCTGTGACGTTTGCGTCTCGAATACGGTCAAGCAAGGAAGTTTTACCGTGGTCAACGTGTCCCATGACCGTAATGATCGGCGGTCTGGGTTGAAGGTCTTCTTCGTTGTCTTCTACGACTGGTATTTCTTCCTGGACTTCCGCACTTACGAACTCTGTTTCGTATCCGAATTCTTCCGCTACGATCTGAATAGTTTCAGCATCGAGACGCTGGTTGATGGAGACGAAGATTCCGAGAGACATACATGCTGAGATGACTTCGGTTGCGCTTACGTTCATCATGGTTCCCAGTTCGGAAACCGTGACAAATTCTGTAAGTTTCAGGATTTTCTCTTCCAACTCTGCCTGAAGTTCTTCTTCCTGACGGCGTTGTGCTACCTGATCTCGCTTTGCACGGCGGTTTTTCGATGCTTTCGATTTTCCTCCTTTACTGGAGAGGCGGGCAAGTGTTTCCTTGATCTCTCGCTGAATGTCCTGTTCGGTAATTTCCGGTTTCTCTTCCCGCTGTTTCTTACCTCCCTTCTTCTGTTGCTGAGATTGCTTGTTAACGTCGATTTTTCGGACACGCTTGCGTCTGCGGCGTTCGCCATCGGACGAAGAAGTACGAGGTTTTTCTACCGGAAGTTCAATTTTTCCCATCACCTTCGGTCCGGTCAGCTTCCGTGTTTCGACACGGATGGTTTCAGGTGGTTTTACCGTTTCTTTCTCTTCCTTCTTTGGCTCTTGCTTCTTTTCTTCCGATTTTTTCTCTTCAACCTTTTTTTCTTCAACTTTTTCCTTTGCTGCCTCTTTCTTTTTCGGTGCTTCTTTCTTCTCAGGTCGGGTTTTGGTGTTCAGGGCGTCAAGGTCGATTTTGCCAACCACCTGAACGCGTTTCGCCGGAGGCTCTTTCTCTTCTACTTTTACTTTCGGGATTTCCTGAACCTTGGGCTCTTCTTTCGCCGGTTCTTCTTCCTTCTTGTCCTTGTCGCGAAGCGAAATGGTCTCTCGTTTTTCCCGTGTGGTAGTTGTGAGTTTGGACTTTTCTTTCAGGTCTTGATCCGCGGCGAATTCAGTACGCAGCATCTCGTATTGCTCCGGAGTCAGCTTAGTATTTGGACTCGAATCAATCGACACGCCGTTTCCTTCGAGGAAATCAACAATTGTGCTGATTCCGACGTTGAATTCTCCAGCTGCTTTTCCTAATCTTGTTGGTCTCGCCATAAATTTTACGCGTCCTTACTGAGCGGTTTTTCTAAAAAGGTTCAAATATAGTCTTTTTGCCGGGTTTACTCGAATTCGGCCTTCAGGATTTTAAAGACTTCCTCGATCGTTTCATGCTCTAAATCCGTACGTTTCACGAGATCTTGAACCGAAATATCCAGTACTGATTTTGCTGTATCACATCCGATTGCTTTCAACTCATCCAGAATCCATCCATCGATTTCGTCTGCAAACTCTTCGATATCAACGTCTTCGATATCCACTTCACCTTCACGGTATACATCGAGTTCCAACCCTGTGAGCCGACCGGCAAGTTTGATGTTGTGTCCTCCTTTACCGATTGCAAGTGAGACCTGATC
>JAURNA010000220.1 GCA_030830385.1 Crocinitomicaceae bacterium
TGCGCCAAAATGGTATCGTTCCCCGTTTCAGCCCCAAGGAATATCATTTTACAACCCGCTTCATGAATCAGCCTGAGGTCGTCATCGCTGTATTTGTCAATTGTATCAATCCTACCTTCGCCCCACCATGAAATGCCTTCATCTTTGACCAGCCTGGCAAATTCAACCACGCGTTTGCGGGAGGTAAAGAAATTGTTGTCGTGAAATTCAATGCTGTCCGCACCGTATTGGTTTTTCAAAAACTTCACATCCCGATACAACCGTTCAGCTGAAAACCCCTTCCATCGGGCGTTGTAAATCGGAACTACGGCACAAAACGAACAAGTAAACGGACATCCGAAGCTTGAGTGGTAGGAAAGAGTTTTGTTACCCATGAATGTTTTTCCCAGGTAATTTTCAACCGGGTAAAAATCGTTCAAATATTCGTAAGGTAATTCAGGCAGGGTATCCATGTCCGGAAGATTGTCTTTTCGCGTTTTGAACATTTCTCCCGATTGATCACGAAAGATGAGATTGGGAATTTCTCTCAACGGAATTTCCGTCTTGCCCTGAAGCAATTTCAACAGTTCAGGAAAGGCGTAATCTCCCGGTCCATTGACGATGTAATCGACAAATCCGGACTCCAGACATACCTTGTACTGGTTCGATGCAAAATAGCCTCCCCAAATAATTTTTACGTCCGGATAGTTCTCTCTGACTTTCTTCGAAATGGGAATCGCCTGACGCAACTGCGGCCCCGGCATTACCGTACATCCGAAAAACAGAACCCTTCCCGAACGCAAATAATCGTTGATGCGTTCCCATGGATCCGACTCAAGATTACCGTCTACAAACACATACTCATTGTGTCCGTGAATGGACGCGCCAATTTGAAGAATGGAGTTGGGGATTCGGTGTTTCGCATTGGCACTGCGAGGGTTAAAAAGGACTACACTGTCTGAGTTCAAAGCTCATTTTCTGAATTCCGGATAAAGGTACGAAACTCTTTGCATCCTTGCGCTCTGGATACGGATTGCATTTTTGCGGAGTTATTGTTGCTTATCACTATCTTTATGGGTGTAATCAAATGACCTACTTGAAAGAATATCAGCATAGTATAATCAAGCCACTCGTATACTTCGACGTATTCAATTTCCCTTTGAACGAAGACGAGTTGTTTCTGTATTCGAACGGGGCGAGCATGAGCCGGTCTGAGTTGCAAGAGCATCTGGCAGCGTTGCTGGATAAAAGAACGGTGTATCAGTTGGGCGATTTTTACGCGTTACAGGACGATAAGGCAATGGTTGAAATCCGTAAGGAAGGTGAATTACGGGCGAGTAAAGCAAAAAAAAATGCGGAAAAGAAAGCGCGTTTGATTGGCCGTTTTCCCTTTGTGAGAGGCGTGTTGATCTCAGGTTCTTATTCAAAAGGAATACTGGGAAAAGATGGAGACATCGACTTTTTTATTATCACGGAACCCAATCGTCTTTGGGTGGCAAGAACCCTGTTGGTTTTCTACAAGAAAGCAATTCTGCTAAACTCCCGAAAATACTTCTGCATCAATTATTTCATTGATTCGGAAAATCTGCAGATCGAAGAGAAAAATCGCTTCACGGCAACGGAGATAATCACACTCATGCCCATGGTGAACGCGGAGCTTTACGAGCAGTTTTATGCCAACAACGATTGGGTTCTTGACTATTATCCACAAGCAGATCGGCTGGAAACAAACAACACACAGCAATTGAAGAAACGCAGACTTGGTCGCTTCATGGAATGGTTGCTAGCAGATCGATTTGGAGAGTGGCTGGATACGCGATTCATGCACATGACATTCAAACGATGGCAGCGAAAATTTGGTCACATGACCGACGAGAATTTCACAATTGCCATGAAGACATCCAGGCGTATTTCCAAGCATCATCCGAGTAATTTTCAATCCAGGGTATTGAATCAATATCAGCAGAAACTCCAAAGCATTGAAAATCTTATTTAGTCACGCATACTACTATCAGCTCGACCCAAAGCAATGGAAGGGAAAAACGCCCTACCCGCCGTTGGGCACGATTTACGCAGCATCCTGCATGCGTGAGAACGGACACGATGTTCGACTGTTTGATACCGGACTTCTCGCGAGAGCTGAAGCAATTCAAGAGGAGTTGAAAGACGGTGATTTCGACCTTTTGGTTATTTACGACGATGGGTTTAATTACCTCACCAAAATGTGCCTGACCAACATGAGAGATGCCTGCTTTCGAATGATGAAAATGGGAAAGGATCATGGGTGCAAAGTCATTGTTTCCAGTTCGGATTCTACGGATCACTTTGAACAATACCTGAAGGAAGGTGCCGATGTGGTACTCCTGGGAGAAGGAGAGTTGAGCTTACAGGAAGTTGCTGCAACCTACTCGGAGGAAGGAAACCTTTCCGAGGTGCCGGGAATCGTTTGGAGAAACCCGGATGGAGAGGTGAAAAACAACGGTCGCAGACCCGTCATTCGCTCCTTAGACGATCTTCCGCAACCCGCGTGGGATTTGGTGAACGTTGAATCTTACCGAAAGATGTGGGAATCCGGAGGAAGAGAATTTACCCTCAACATCGCCACAACGCGAGGTTGCCCATACAAATGCAACTGGTGTGCGAAACCGATTTATGGAAATCGCTACAATTCGCGGTCTCCGGAACGCGTAGTGGACGAAATCGAAGGCATCGTAAACAACTTTGGAGTTACCAGATTCTGGATGTGCGACGATATCTTCGGATTGAAACCGGGTTGGGTGCAGGCATTTCGCGATGAGCTGAATCGGAAAGGATTATCGATTCGATACAAAATTCAGAGCCGGGCTGATCTGCTTCTGCAAGATGATACAATTGAAGCACTGGCTCAATCCGGATTAGAAGAAGTCTGGATTGGAGCCGAAAGCGGCTCACAACGCATTCTGGATGCCATGGACAAAGGAATTACGCTTGAGCAGATCAGAACGTCTACCCATCAGTTGCAAAAACACGGGGTTCGAGTGGCGTATTTTCTGCAATTCGGCTACGTAGGTGAAACGAAACAAGAAGTGTTCGCAACGTTGAGTATGCTCGCGGAAAACAAACCCGACGATATTGGAGTATCGGTTTCGTATCCATTACCCGGAACGAAGTTCTACGATACCGTAAAGGAACAGCTCGGAAACAAAGCGAACTGGACGGATTCAGATGAACTCGCGTTGATGTTTCAGAATACATTCAATGCGGATTATTACAAAACACTGCATCGATTCATTCACAAAGTATTTCGACGCGATCAGTCGATTCAGCACATCAAAAAATCCGGACTCTTTTCCGGTTCAGGAATCAATGCTTTGCTCCGAAGAATGTACTACACGCCATTCATTATTTGGTACAAAAGCCGCCTCAATCGTTTGGAAAATCAAGTGAGTTGAATGACGATTTCGGACATATAGCGGAGACGTACGACGCATTTTTCACGAATACGGTCATCGGTAAAGCACAGCGTTCGTTGGTATACGAATACCTCAGGATGCACTACGATTCGTTTAGCGGACTGGAA
>JAURNA010000221.1 GCA_030830385.1 Crocinitomicaceae bacterium
ATCGATATCTCAATGAAAAACTTACTCACAGAAAACAGGAGCAAAAGATAGAAGATTCCAGCGGGAAAAACCCGGAGTTCGCGCTCGCCGAAAGCGTAGGGAAATAAGAAGACTGCCGGAATGATCAGCAGTGAAGTCGTATCGGTTTTCTGAAAGATAAAAAACTCGAGAGCAGAGAGCGATAGAATCATCATTGCTGTAAGCACGTTCAGACGAAAAAGCTTCTTCAATCGGATGGAGCTTTGCTTCAGTCGTTTGCTCAGCGGGCCTGCAGAGACAAGTGAGAGCAACAACACTCCGCCGGTAATGATCCATAGATCCGGATATATTTCCTCGAAAGATCCGCTGGAAAATTCCGATCCGTCAAGGCGCAAGTGAAAGAAGTTGCTGTAGATGCCCGCATAAATCAATGGAATTACGTAGCCTACCAATGCCAGTACCGATTCCCGCGTAACAAAGGGTCGCAGGACCCAAATCAACCAGAATAAAAAGGGAATTCCGACCAGTAATAAGGGGTAAAACGTAGTTGCAATTCCGAGGAAAAACGCGGCGTTAAACACGTGCTTTCGCCCATCGGTATTTTGGTCCAATCCATACAATTGGTACAAGCTCACCACCACGAGAAGTGAAGCTGTGCTTACCCCGTTCAAGAAATAGAATCCGTGAAAGAAACTCATCAGAACCACGAAGAGTAGTGACGGAAGGAAGTTATTCCGTTCAAAAAATGCGTTGCGATTGAAAATAATATTGATCAGCAGAGCATTCACGAGAACAATCACCGGTCCTAAAATCTGGCTGATCACACTGTTTTCAGAAAGAATTTCTCCCCAAAATCCGAATCTGCCCACCGACTCGGGTTCGTGATGCGGAAAAAAAATGTTCAGTACGGCGTAAATGCCCACAATGAAAGGCGTCAACACCAAGACTCCGGACCTGTTTCCTGCGAATAAACGAACCACCGCACGAAGATACATTTTTTAACAGGCGGGTATTGCGTAGTTACGACCAGAATTTTATATTTACGCCTTCGCGTAGCCGGGTGCGGAGCGTTCATTGCAGTGATGAATGACCCACCAGGTTCACAACAACAAGACTATGGCAAAGGAGAAAACACGATATTCAGACAGTGAGTTGGCTGAGTTCAAGGTGCTCATCAACGAAAAGTTAAAAGAGGCTCAGGAAGATTTGAATTTATTGAACGGTTCTCTTTCCAACAGTGATAACCACGGAACGGACGACACCGGACGTACATTTAACATGATGGAGGACGGATCTGATACGCTTTCGAGAGAAGAGGTTGCGCAGCTTGCCGCGCGCCAGGAGAAATTCATTTCGAACCTTCATAACGCTTTGGTTCGAATCGAGAATAAAACCTACGGTATTTGCCGGGTTACGGGTAAACTCATTCGCAAGGAACGCTTGAAGTTGGTTCCTCACGCCACGCTCAGTATAGAGGCCAAGAACGCTCAAAGTTAAGGCATTGAAAAAACAGCTGCTGATCGTTTCGATCATCGTAGTAGCGATCCTCGCACTGGATCAGATCGTCAAAATCTACGTGAAGACCCACTTTTTCCCGAATGAGCAACACGCCTTGCTTGGGGACTGGTTTGTGATGAATTACATCGAAAACCCGGGAATGGCGTTTGGCACCACGTTTGGTTCGAAGGCATGGCATAAACTTGCCTTGAGTTTGTTCAGAACGGTGGCCATCATTGGAATAGGTTACTACTGGTTCAAACAGGCACGAAAAGGCGTTCGACTTGAGTTTTTAATTGCCCTTGGGTTCATTCTGGCCGGAGCTACCGGAAATCTCATCGACTCAATGCTCTATGATTACGTCTTCGAGTTTGATCCCTGTATGCACTTCAACTCATTGGAGGGATCCGGGATTGTTCATGAGTGTCCATGGGGCGAACAGGAAGTGCGTCATGCCGGTTTTCTGATGGGTAATGTCGTGGATATGTTCCGATTTGATATGACCTGGCCGAAATGGATGCCCTGGTTGGGAGGAAATGATGTGTTCCCGGCAGTATGGAACATCGCGGATGCCGCCATTACTGTTGGTGTCGTTATGGTCTTCCTTCGTCAACGCACGTATTTCCCAAAAAAGAAAAAGACACCGGAAGCTGCTGCGATACCTGTCTCTTCAGCGCAAGAAGAGTCGGATGAAAGTCCGGAAAATCCGGCTTAGTTCAGCCATTCCATAAAACAGTCGTATCACACCGTTAAAAAGGAAAATTCCCTTCGAATAACGTTACGAGAGGTAACACGGCACTGCAGCACAAAGGGATTTTTTGCTGCCTTTTTTATCCCTTGAAAAAAAGGTAGAGAATGGACCTTATAAGGATCGACTCGTTTATTCTGCAGCTATCAAAATCTTGCGGTAATTCCCCCCATTACCTGAAAGGCTTGTACCGGCGTGTTGTGATAGCGCATGTAGCGTTGTGCCGCAACGTTGTTTGCCTGAATGAATGCTGACAACCTTGGACTGTATCGATACTCTAGACCGATGTTGGCGTCTGCAAGGAAACCCAGATTCTTCACCAACTGATTGTCCTCCCATGTCACATTGTCTTCCGGCGTGTACACAAGTGCCTTACGTCCGTGCTCGAGTTTCATGTCCATGTTGAGCAGAAGCTTATCTGCCAAATTGTATGATCCTCTCAACATGAATTCAAGCGTTGGCCGGTTCCATGCATACGCGTTGTTGCGCATGTTGTACGAGTTCAATCGACCCAATACATCAACCTTCATTTTCTCCTTCAGCTGGAAGTACATCGATCCTTCGATGCGTGCCACTTTCGCCGTGTCAAATATCACATCAAATTTGTTTCCGCGAGAGAAGGTTGTGTCATTCACATACATTGCCAATCCACGCACATCTGCAAAGCTCGCGTTCGCATTGAATCCGATGCGTCGACTGATTGTTCCTTTGATTCCTCCGTAGAGTTCAATGCGCGTATTCTCGTTTTGCATGTGTAGATTCGGCAACAGGAACTCGTTGTCTTGCGTGAGGCTTTTGAACGTCGTTTGATTCGTTCCTCCGCGAATTCCCACATAGGGAATAAATATATCGTTGAACATGCTGTACTTTACCTCCAACATTGGGTACACGTACGCTTGTGTACGCTCATGCCCATCGATCAGGAGATTGAGTCCTGCCTGTACCCTGAAACGATCGTCCTGAAGATGCGTTATGATGCGAGGATACAAATTCACGATGGTGTTCCTGAGACGAAGTGCTGTGTCCAGGGAATTTACAAACGAGGTGTCCAGTACTCCATCTGCACCGTACATATAACTGTTGTGCAACACGTTGAGGTCTCCTTCAAGTCGGTGCTCACCCATTTGATACCATGCTCCTGTTCTAATTCCCAAGAAATTCTCGCGTGCTCTCCAATCAGGGTTAAACTGAGGGCCTGGTTTTCTGGAACCATACCGATTGTAGTTCAATCCTATTTTGAAGTTTACGTTACCGCTGTCTTTTTTGTGGGAAGCAAACGAACCTCCGATTCCAAAATCACTATAGCGCTGTGCCAGACTGTCCTTGAACAGACCCAATGAATCGGCCAACGCCTGGCGAATTCCGTAATAGTGGAACCCTTGATTGTTGTAGTGGATGTCCCCGCGTAACGTATATCGACGCTGGTTGATTCCGCCGTACACATTGATTCGCGTTCGATCGAACTGTGCAGGAGCATAATCCGGAAGGTTTCCGAATGAGCTCAGGTGTTTCAAGTGTGCACCGTACATGTATTTTCTGGAACGCTTTGCATCGAAATACATTTCTCCGAGTGGCATGAACTCACTCCCTACCCCCAATTTTACATAGGTGTGATACAATTTGGAGAGTGTTTCATTGATTTTCAACGAAACCGGATTGATTTTTTCGAGGTCTGTATCTGTATTGTACTTCAACACGAGCAGTGGGTACTCCACTGTTTCCATCGGGATGGTCGTGTCGATCATGGATGGTGTGAGAGCAATGCGATATGCCGGCTCAACCGAACGGTCGGATTCCCCCTCGAGTACTACGTCTGCACCTTGTGCGAAAACAAACGTAGAAGGGAGAAAAACACATAGGCTATAAATCCGTTTTTTCATCTTCGTTTCCTTCTTCGTTAATCTCTATTGTTGTCTCTCCGTCAGGTGACACGTTCTTGGGTGTATTCTTGAGTTGCATCAACTCGTCCCATAGTTCGTTGGCTTCATCAAGGATACCATCGTCTGTTGCCAGGTAATGATCCATGACAGACTTGAGTTTTTGTTCGGCGTCATAAAGGTTATTCTCAACCATGTACACCCGCGTCTGGAGAATCAGTCCTTTCGCAATCCAGTAGTTGTAGGCTGGCTTCATCTTCAACAGGTTGTTGATGGATGCGTGTGCCGCACTGAAATTTCCTTGCTCAAACTGAATCCGGGCTTTTGTCCATCGGGCCTCTGCCCCACGTTCTGTTGTTGTGTTGCTGATTAGCCATTCGAGAGACGTTAATGCCTGCGGGTATTGCTGTACCTTGTAATTGGCAATCCCTTTCACGTAGTGTCCTTCCAGTCGGGTTTCGCTTTTGACACGCGAGTCATTCAAAACCTTGTCTGCATAACGAGCCGCTTTGCTGAAATTTTCTGTTATGAAATAACTTCGCATCAGACCGATACGTGCATTGAACACGTTCTCCGGACTGGACGATATCCGCTCTACTTTATCGTAGTACACAATTGCATTCTGGTAATCGCCATTGTTGTAGAGGTATTTGGAAACGCGCGCTGCACCCATTTCTGTATGGCCGTGGTTGCTTCCGCCATCAATGATATCCCGATAAATTGAGACTGCTTCTGCAATGTTGTCTTGTTCGTAGTGGCAATCTGCCATGTAGTACTTGACATCCGACGCGTACCTTCCATTCGGGAATTTGTCCAGGTACTTTTGAAATTTGGCAATCGCATCCGGATATCGAACCGCTGTGCTGCGGGTGGAGTCCTGATAAGCCTCAACTGCCGGCAAATAATAAATGTTCTCGTGATCGTTCGGGTCCAGGTTCAGGCAAGCGTACTGTGCTGCCAATTGCTCCACTTTTTCCGGTTGTCCGTTTGAGAGATAGAGATCTTTCAGGTTCCCGGTGGCTGTTTCACACACCTTTTGATCGTTACCAAACAGCTGCAATACTTCTTTGTATTCCATTTCAGCTTCGGTAATTTTCCCCTGCTTGGAATAGATGAAAGCAATGTTCATTCGGGCAAAGGGCACCAATTGCGATTCGGGATATTCTGTGGCGATTCTGCGGTAGTACGTCAATGCATCGCCATTCTGACCGATGGACTTATGCGTTTCTGCAAGGTCGTACAGTGCTCGTTGCATATACTGGGATTCCTTGTGATCATTTACAAGTTCCCGCAGGTAACGAATGCATTCGTTCGGCCGTTCCGAATAACGATATGCTCTGGCCATGTAAAACAGTCCCCGGTCCTCAGAACCCCTTTTCAGGGAAACGGCATCGTGGTAATGATCGATGGATTCCTGATTCTTGTACTGCGCATAGTACGCATCTGCAATTCGCATGTTCGCGTCTGCTTTTTTCTGATCATTTCGCGGACCGGATTGCAGATAGGACCGGAAGGCTCCTATCAATGCCTGTTTGTCGTCTTTTTTGTAATAGGCATAGCCCACGTTGTATTGCGCTTCCTGTTTGAGTGATGAAAGACCACTTCCCGGCATGCTAATGAATGTGTTGTAGCTTGCGATGGCTTCGTCGTACTTTCGCAAACGGAAGTACGAATCTGCTTTCCAGTAGGCGGCCAGTCCTGAAAATTGTGGGTCTACCGGGTATTTATCCACTTTCACAAAAGACTTCACAGCACCGTCGTAATCTCCTTTTTGGTACCGTTCGACACCCTGGTTAAACGCCACCATTTGATACGCGGTTTTCAACTTGATGTCCTTGTTTGGGATTTTGTCCAATGAACTCAGTGCCTTGTCGTGATTGTTGGTTGTGGTGTACACGTTTACGAGGTACTGATAAATGTTGTCATGCCGCTCAGAGTTAGGGTACTTGTTCAAATACAACTCGAATGCTTCTACGGCCTCATCGTACGGGTTGATGTCCAGGTCGTACGAAAGAATCGCAAAGTTGTACAATGCGTCTTCCTCGATCACCGGGTCCGCGTCAATAAATGCCGCTGCCTCGAACGCTGAACGAGCAGAAACCTTGTTGTCCATTTTGAGCATGCATTCACCAACGTGATAGTATGCCACTTGTCCGAGGCTGTCCTGTTCGCGCTTCACGCGGTCAAGCATCCGAATCGCCTGCTCGCAACGACCCATTTTGTAATAGGAATATCCAAGGCGGTAATCGTCTGCGCGGGTGGTCTGCGCGGCACGGTCGTACTTTTCGAGATAAGGAATTGCCGCTGAATACTGGTTGGTTCGGTAGTACGCATCTCCGATGAGGTGATTCATATCACGTTCATTTACCACGTTTCCATCGGTATGGATTCGGCTGGCGTATTCCGTTACTTTATCGTAGCGACCCTGCAGGTAATAAATTTGTGCGATGTAGTACACGACTACTTTTCCAAACTTCTCGTTATTCTCCAACCGCAGGAATCCATCCAACGCTGTTTGGTACTGTTCGTTCTGATAGGCAATGTGCGAATAGTAATACAATGCCGGATTTGCATATTCGGATGTTCCTTCCTTTACTTCGTAAAAAGCATCACGTGCTGCATCATACTGCTCAAGTTTGAAGTTGGAATACCCAATTTTGAAGTAAAACTCCTCGACGTCTTCCGGCTCAAGGTCATGAGCCGAAAGTTTGGCGAGCCACTCCAGTGCCTTTTTGTATTGTTGCTTGTAATAGTGGAACTTCCCGAGTCGAAAGTAAATGTCTTTTTTGTAAATACTCTCCGGATAATCCTTATTGAACTGCTCGAGGAGCGTTATTGCGTCGTTGTTGTAGAGTTCGAGCGCTGAAATCGCTTCGTAATAACGTGCTTTGATGCAGAGAGGGTCCTGTGTATTATTGAATCCATCGATAAACATTCGGAACTCCTTGCGTGCTGCGCCGTACTGCTCTTTTTCGAACAACTCCTCACCCCGAAAATAGTCCGCGTATTCGCTGTTGTATTTTTCAGAAGTTTGGCCAAACACCGAGAAGCCGGATGCCACCAATAAGATGAGGATGTAATTCTTCATGCGCGCTGCTTTTGGTCAAGGTAAAATTATCGCTATCAAAAGGGGGTTTGGAGAGGCCTTTTGAAAGTTTTAAACGCTTTTCTGTTAAGATTATTTTGTAGAGAGCAAGAATAATGCCGCACTTTTCGAGAACTTTACCTATCTAGGATATGGAGCAAGTCATCACTATAAAAGACGGGGTGATTCACCAAGGCGGACGTGTCGTTCTGCAAAACGTGAACATTTCTATTGAAAACAACGAGTTCGTGTACCTCATCGGTCGTACAGGAAGCGGCAAAAGTAGTCTGCTCAAAATGCTTTACGGCGAACTGCCGCTGAGTGAGGGTTCGGGTGAACTTG
>JAURNA010000222.1 GCA_030830385.1 Crocinitomicaceae bacterium
AAAACCGTGAGAAACTTCATATTCTAATGGATGCATCAGCAGAAATGATTCCATAAAAAAACCCTCCTTCGCACCCTTCAACAAGCTCAGGGCCCTAAGGAGGGCAGTTGTAAATATTACGAATCGCTTACGCGCTCACGTTCATGTTATCAAGGACAGCCATTACGTTACGAACCGTTTCAGCAGATTCTTCCAATAACGCTTTTTCGTCAGTCGTGAGGTCTAACTCAATAATACGCTCAATTCCATTCTTACCGAGGATGACCGGAACTCCGAGATAGATATTCTCCATTCCGTACTCTCCCTGCAACCATGCACATACCGGGAACACACGACGTTGGTCACGAACAATGGCTTCTACCATTTGTGCTGCTGCTGCACCGGGAGCATACCATGCGGAAGTTCCCAGAAGTTTCACGATTTCTCCTCCGCCGAACTTCGTGCGTTCTATGATCTCATTCAGTTTGCTCTCTTCGATCAGTTCCGATACGGGAATTCCTCCTACAGTCGTATATCGTGGAAGTGGAACCATTGTGTCTCCGTGCCCTCCCATCAATACTGCCTGGATGTCTGTTGGAGAAACGTTCAACTCAAGAGCAAGGAACGAACGGTAACGCGCTGTGTCCAATACTCCTGCCATTCCAAATACACGGCTTGAATCTATTTTCGCAGTAAGGTATGCGCAGTATGTCATAACGTCCAGAGGATTCGAAACGATAATGATTTTCGCGTCCGGAGAATGCTCGATCACATTTTCCGTTACCATTTTTACGATTCCTGCATTCGTCGCAATCAAATCATCGCGAGACATTCCCGGTTTTCTCGGAAGCCCTGAAGTAATTACTACCACATCAGACCCCGCAGTTTTTGTGTAATCATTTGTAGATCCAACTGTTCTTGAATCATACAAATTAATCGGAGAAGTTTCCCAAATATCCAAAGCCTTGCCTTCAGCAAAGCCTTCTTTGATATCCAACAGTACAATCTCGTTTGCAACTTCTCTGTGTGCCAGTACATCAGCACAAGTGGCTCCTACATTCCCAGCTCCGACAACCGTAACTTTCATCTTTTTATTTTTTGGCGTTTTTATCATTCAATTGTTCGCTCGCAAAATTAATACATTTGTTCAAAAATTCATTTACTTTATCTTTGATTTTCGGGCTTTTGAAGAATTTGCAATAAGCAAGGCAACGTATCGAAAACCTAATCGTCTAACCAATGAAACAAATGTGGAGAACAAAGAACATTTAAGGAAGGTTATCATGGGATGCCTGAACAACGATCGAAAGGCACAAGAAGAGTTGTTCAGAATGTATTATGGTAGAATGTTGAGTGTTTGTATGCGATATACTGTAGACAGGGACACAGCAGAAGAAGTTCTCCAGGAGGGTTTCATTAAGATCTTTGAAAAACTAGACGCCTTCGATTATAAGGGTTCCTTTGAAGGATGGATGCGCAGAATTATTTCCAATACGGCTATAGACAACATCCGGAAATCAAAACGAAATCCGTTTTTATCGGACAACGATGAAGACTTTAAAATCGGATTTGAAAACCCTATAGTTGAAGAAGAGGAACTGGAACTGGTTAATTTGAAAGCTGAAATTGCCATGGAGGCGGTTTGCCAGCTTTCACCGGCGTATCGATCCGTATTTAACTTGTATGTACTGGAAGATTATACACACAAGGAAATTGCAGAGATACTCGGAATCAGCGAGGGAACCTCAAAGTCTAATCTTTCAAAGGCAAAATTGAATTTGCAAAAGATTCTAAAGGAGAAATTCATGAATATTGAATGACATGAAAGAACCGATCGAAGATACATTCAGACGTAGCCTCAAAGGACACGAACCGTCCGTTAATGCTGATGCTGCATGGAATGCCATGAAGGCCCGATTGGATTCGGTTCTTCCCGTATCCAGTCCGATTGAAGAGGTCATGAAGGAAGGGCTGAATCAACACCAGGTTTCTGGTGGAGTTGATTCGGCATGGACAGCACTGAAAGGCCGTCTGGACGTTGCAATACCCGTAGCTCAGTCAGTAGAAGAAGCCATGAAGGACGGGCTGGAGCAGCATGAGATGCCTTATAATAAAGAGGCCTGGAATGCGATGAGGCCCCGACTGGATCAAACAATGCCAACAACCGCAGGTTCCGGTTTGAGGTATTTTGTAGCTGCCGGTGTGGTTGCGATAGGAGTTATTTCTTATTTCACTTATCAGTATTATTCGAATGGAGAGGAAACTACTCCTTCCCCCTCTGAAACGGCAGCACAAACCGAAGGTAAGGCTCCTATTGCAAATTCAACTGCATCGGCTGAAAAGGCGAATGAAACCGACGCATCGTCAGACGTGCAGTCTTCGAACACCGATCGGATCGACGATGCACATGCTGGAAATGGTCCGTCTCAAACGGTTTACAACCTGCCACCTTTGGCCGAAAACTCAACGAATTCGAGTGCATCAGGACAGAATGACGCTTCATCGAAGCAGACTTCATCACAGCAGAATGGAGGCGATAATGAGAATCAAACTCCAATTTCCCATTCTTCAGCTGAGTCCGGCCTTCTTGTCACAGCTCCCGCTTTCGGCGACATGTGCCAGAATGAAAGCCGATCATTGTTCAACCCGAACAGCAAGGAGTTGATTGTAATCCTTCCCAACGGAAGCGAATTTAACGTTGGCCCTAAGCAAACGATTCAATACCGAGCAGCATTTACGGGAACCCATCGGATTGTACACGAACAAAACGGCACACGGCGT
>JAURNA010000223.1 GCA_030830385.1 Crocinitomicaceae bacterium
AGAAATCGACGTTTGGATACAATTTCAAAATGTGATCCGTTCCACTCATGATGCAATTGTACGCGGAGTTACCCGGATGCCCCGCTTTGTATCGTATGTCTGGAATGAACACCATGTATCCTGCTGAGGCGTACTCGGTCGCATAAACAATGGACGCGGTTGGTTTCGGGATGTAATGACTGTGGATTTCATCAGAATACAACTCGTAGAAGTAGACCATCAACGGGTAGGATTGATTCGGGTCGTAATTTTCCGGTTTGTACAACAACCCTTCCAACCAGGTACTGTCGTATGCCATCCAGGAAACGCGCTCTACAGTGACCCAATTGTATTCATCCTGCTGAGGATTTGTAACCGAAATCTTTTTGGTAAGGTCGAAAAAATCCTCGTTGATGTACAAATCGGGGTACTTCTCAGCTGTCATTCTCCGACCGATGATGTAGTATCCATTTTTCGATCTCGTCAACCCCACAACTGCCTCATCGTAATAGGCGGATTCAACCAAATTCACACCGGCACGCGATTGATTGGAGAATAGGTGAACTCCTTTTGAACGACGATCGAACCCCCGCACATAATAGTTTTGAAAATCAACATATACACTGTCGTACGACCATGGGTACGCTCGCATTTCGATCTTGTTTTTCGAACCTTTTTCCTCGGTTATGCATACAACGGAGCCATTGGTCATACTCACTCCCCAAATGTCAAATTCAGACTGGATGTAAACGAATTCTTCGCCTCGTTTCCACCCTACCACACCGTACGCACACGCTTCCATCGGCATACCGTTAACGTCCCGTTCCCAGAGTACATTGTCGATTGAGCACGTCAGGCAGGACTCTCGCTCCGCAGCTACATCAATAACATAGAAATTGTGTCTTTCGTAATCGTAATAGGTGTACCATTTGCCCGATGGAGACAACTGGCCGTTGCATACCGAAGCGCGCTTTATCAATTTTGCTTCTCCTGTCTCAATAGAAACTGCGTAGTGATCCTTTGGGTAAGGCACCGTCCAATTGTAGGTGTGAGCGTACGATTCGTTGCTGGATCCCAGCAGGTACTTTCCTTCCGAATTGGATTTAGCGGGAACATCGAGTGTATCACTGGACAATTGCACCGCTGTCGAATTATGGAAATGCCAGGCAAAGAGATCCGTGCGTTTCTCATCGTGTTTGCGCTCTATGAGCTGCATGGGCTGAAGTCTTTGATCGGCGTGGTGCCAAATGTCGAGTTGTACCTTTTCCGATTCCAAAAGTGTATCCTCTGGTTCCGGGCGTGCAAGTTCTTTCCCACCGAAATAAAGGATTGATCCATCGTGCGTAAATCGGAGTGAACGATGCTCCGAAACTCCGTAATCTTCCGGAAAGAACGATTGAGATGAATCTGCAATGTGTGTTATTGAACTACTGCTCAAATCCAGTAACTCGAGTCCATAATGTTTCACTTTTGAAGTGTCATTCGTTGCCAGGAATGCCATCCGCATTTCCTGCTTGTCGAACGTTATTTTATCGATCCCGTTGAATTGCCGGGTTGAACACCATTCGCTTTGTGTTTCGGTATTGAAGGTGTGCAAATGGACAGAATCGAGTTTTGTCTCTTTTTCCCTTCTGTGCACTGTAAATCCAACCCATTTACCGTATTCGGAAAAGGCATGATCAATCACACTTCGGTAGATTTTTTTGTCTCCACTTTGAGGGTGCAGAATGGTCAGGAGGTTTCCGTCTGATTCGTAGTTCGATTCTCTTCTTCTCCTGCGACGGTGCTTTCTTTTTCCTTCAACCGGAAGCGTATTGTGCTCCACCTGATAGACCATCCAGCCATTTTCTTCGTTTACGGATAAAGACTTGAGCTTTGGCTCTTTGATCAAGGTATCATTGGCAAAAACGTAAATCCCCAATGAGTCTTTTGGCCATTTATCCTTCTCGACCTTTTTCCGTTCACATGTACGCAGCGTATCATGCCCCGGATCGATTTTGAATGCCAAAAAAGAACCATCTCCTGCAAATTGCGGGTTCTTACCACGTGGAATTGAGTCCAAACGTCCGGATTCTACCCAGTAGATGTACAAGTATCCATCTCCTTTGTGAGGATTGATAACGTATGCTACCTTGGCTCCATCATTGGAAATGATTGCGTTCCTGAGGCTTTTCCACTCATCGTAAGTGGTGTGATCAATGGTTTTTTTCTGTCCGAAGGCAGCAAAAGTTGCCAACGCCAGAATAAGTGATACGGTATTTTTCATGATTGTGTGGAAAGTAATAAATTTAACCGAAACGGTCGATTAACAGAACAGCTCAGAGGCGATGTAATCCGCTCGTAATTTCCCTTCTTTTGTGGTATAAATCCAGCCGTTCTCATCTGTAATCCAACCGGCATCTTTAAGTTGCTCAAGGCGGGATTCAAAATCGTCGGGAAACTCACGAATGGACCGCAGTTGCTCTCGCTCAACTCCATAAACGGTGCGCAAGCCTGTAAGCAGACGCTCGTTAAATTGATTTTCCGTGGATAATTCTTCGATTTCAAACGCGTGATTACCGGATTGAATTCCCTTGATGTACGTGATGTTGTTGGATACATTCCACCGTCGTGATGTACCGTTGAATGAGTGAGCAGAAGGACCGATGCCCAGGTACCATTCTCCTTTCCAGTAATTCGAGTTGTGGACGGCTCTGGATCCTGGTTTCGCAAAATTTGATACCTCATACTGCTCGTATCCATGGGCTTCGAGCGTTTTCAGAAGCTGCATGAACTGCTCACTTTGAACGTCTTCATCCGGTGTGGTCAGCCGGCCCGATTTAACCCAATGGTGCAGGGCTGTTTTCTCCTCAATCGTGAGGCAATATGCAGAAATGTGACGAACTCCATTGTTCACAACCGTAAGAATCTGTTCTTCCCATTCCTCAGTGCTGAGATCAGGCAAGCCGTACATCAAATCAACGGTGAGGTTATCAAACCCTGCCGATTGTGCGAGTTGGATACAATTCATGGCCTCCCCGACCGAATGGGCGCGATTCATCCACTCGAGGTCTTGTTTGCGAAACGACTGAATTCCAATGCTCAATCGATTCACACCGTGCTGCTTCCAGACTTCGAGTTGTTCTTGAGTAATGTCATCCGGGTTTGCTTCCAGCGTGACTTCGGCATTCGGAGTCACCTCAACATTTGCGTGAATTGTGTCCAGAATCAAGACAAGTTCGTCTTCAGATAAGAGACTTGGCGTACCTCCACCAAAGTAGATCGTTTGCAACTGCTTGCCCGCGAGATCGTTTTTTCGAACTTCAATTTCAGTGCAGATCGCCTTCACCATATCGAAACGATACGACGAAAAAGTGGTGCTGAAATGAAAGTCGCAATAGGTGCAACGTTGTCTGCAAAAAGGAATATGGACATAAATTCCTGCCATATCACAAATGTACGATGCGAAAAGAAATGTTAAAACGATAAGAAGATTGTCTTCGAATGCTTTTTTTTCTACCTTGTAGTCGTGAGTTTCGAAAAACATAAAGACCTGTTGAATAAGGAACTGGATCGGTTCAACATCCTTCTTGGGGAGATATTACCGCGCTATATTGACCTGGTTCGCAAAGGTAACCCAACCGAGGATGAAACGAAGGAACTGGGTGAGATTGAGCACTTTCTCATAGAAATCAACAGTAAAATCGCGGCCATCAAGAACCGGATTGATCAGGATTTGTTCGGAGAGGCAATGGACATTTACTACAAGGTAAAAGCGCAGGCCGAAAAAGGCAATGCGAGGGCTAAAGTGAAACTCGACAAGCTGCGTGAATCATTGAAAGAGTCGATCAAAGGCGACGCTTTTTTCAATTGGAATTGATTCGTTTGAAATAAAAAAAGGACCGTAGAACGATCCTTCTTCCAGATTTATGTTCTTTTAAAGCTCAAACTTAATCCCCTGTGCCAACGGAAGATCGTCTGTGTAGTTGATTGTATTTGTTTGTCGGCGCATGTAGATTTTCCATGCATCAGAACCGGATTCGCGTCCGCCTCCTGTTTCTTTTTCACCACCGAATGCACCACCGATTTCCGCTCCGGAAGTTCCGATGTTTACGTTGGCGATACCACAGTCAGAACCGGCGTGTGACAAGAAGCGCTCGGAATCCTTAATGCTGTTCGTCATGATTGCTGATGAAAGTCCTTGTGGAACCCCGTTTTGGATTTCAATTGCATTTTCAACGCCTCCGCTGTACTTCATAATGTACAAAATTGGCGCGAATGTCTCGTGCTGAACAATTGCGAAGTGGTTTTCAGCTTCTACGATCGCCGGCTTTACGTAGCATCCGGACTCGTATCCATCACCTGAAAGAACCCCTCCTTCCACAACGATGTTTCCGCCTTCAACAACCGCTTTCTTCAAAGCATCTTCGTACATTGCTACGGCATCTGTATCGATTAATGGCCCTACGTGATTGCTTTCATCGAGAGGATTTCCGATTTTGATCTGCGCATATGCATTTACGAGAGCTTCTTTCACCTTGTCGTACACTTCCTCGTGAATGATCAGGCGACGGGTTGATGTACATCGTTGTCCACAGGTTCCCACGGCACCAAATACAGCTCCCGGAACGACCATTTTCAAATCGGCAGATGGTGTGATGATGATTGCGTTATTTCCTCCCAACTCAAGAAGAGACTTTCCAAGTCGGGCTCCAACGGCAGCACCAACGGATTTACCCATGCGGGTTGACCCTGTTGCAGAAACCAACGGAACGCGTTTGTCTTCTGCCAGCAATTTACCGATTTCGGCTCCTCCGATCACCAATCCTGAAACTCCCTCCGGAACATTGTTGGCATTGAATACCTGCTTCGTAATTTGCTGACAAGCAATTGCTGTAATCGGTGCTTTTTCAGAGGGTTTCCAAACGCATACGTCTCCACAAACCCAGGCAAGGGCCGTGTTCCAGTTCCAGACCGCTACGGGGAAATTGAATGCAGAAATGATTCCTACCACTCCGAGTGGATGGTATTGCTCGTACATGCGGTGTCCCGGACGCTCCGAGTGCATCGTAAGACCGTGAAGCTGACGTGAAAGACCCACTGCAAAATCACAGATGTCGATCATTTCCTGCACTTCACCCAATCCTTCCTGAAGGGATTTCCCCATTTCGTAAGAAACGAGTTTTCCGAGTGGCTCCTTGTACTCGCGTAATTTCTCAGCTAATTGACGAACAACCTCTCCTCGCTTAGGAGCTGGCCATGTGCGCCATTGCTTGAATGCCTCCTGCGCTTTCAAGATCACCGCTTCGTAATCTACCTCTGTTGCGGAGTTTACGGTTGCAATTACGTTTCCAGCAACGGGGGAGATCGAATCGATTTTCTCACCGCGTGTGTTGAACCAGTATCCACCAGTAGAAGCACCACTGTTTTCCGGTTCGATATTCAGTTGAGCAAGAATGTTCTTAATTCCAAGGTCTGTTAATACTTCAGCCATGAGATTGGATTTGTTGTTAAACTAGTTTTACGCCACAAAATTACGTTAAAAATTCCGATTTCGTATCTTCGAAAATCGATATGAAAAAGCGCTTTTTACGGATTGTACGAACCCTTTTTCGGGGCTTTGGCCTGGGGTTGGAACTGCTTATGGCCTTCGTTTGGGTGTATTTCGCGTTGGGTTTTATTGGAACTGCCATTCCAGTCGGAGCAAACGGTCAAAAAGGATCCGTAGAATTGTACGTTCGTAACAACGGGATTCACACCGAGATTTGTATGCCCGCGAGCAATGAAACACAAGACTGGTTTGATTTCTTTTCTCCTGAAGATTACCCGGAAATGGAATCGCCATGGGTGAATGTGGGTTGGGGTGAACGTGATTTTTACCTTAGTACACCCGAATGGTCTGATCTGACGTTCTACAGGGTCTGCCACGCTTTGATGATACCGAGCCCGAGTGCCATGCATGTTGCCGTAGTTAAAGAGCCGGCAACCGGAATGAATTGCAAACGCATCCGCCTGACAAAACAACAATACAAGAAGTTAACCTCTTTCATCAAGCATTCATTTGATACCGTTTCCGATAAACCGAAGATCATTCCTGATGCCGGATATGGAGAACGTGATCAGTTTTATGCATCCCCGGAAAGTTATCATTGTTTTCACACCTGCAATCATTGGACGAATTGTGCATTAAAATCGGCCGATATACGAACATCATGGATTGGCTTCTTTGCCGAATCGAATCTCGTCCACCTTCCGTAAATTGATTAGATTTTGATCATATTACTTCTCGTGACACTTACAATCCTAAACACCCAAAACGAAGGAAAAAGGCGATGAAAGCAGATCGAAAAACCGAAGACCATTACCGGTCGTTTGATCCGAGGGTTGTAGCGGGCGATATACAGCTGAGTATCCCTTTAAATTCATTCATCTCTTGTTGCGGACATTTTTGATAAAACAAGAGTCATCTCATTAAATGCTTTTTTTTGCGAACCGGAAAGGAGAGCTTGCCTTATTGTACCCATAACAATTTCAATTATATTTTTATGGATTTTTTGACTTTTCCCAAAATAAGCATCCATTATTTTATTGGGTATAATATAACTGACTTGTATCGTATCATCTTTTGTGAAATGTATTCTTACTCCATGCATATTACTTTTTTTGATAAATACGCATTTTTCTACTTGTACGTTGGAATCTGTTCGTACCTCCCAACTATCATATTCCTGTTTTGTCTTAAATGAAGTTTCTTTTTTTATGAAGGCCTCTATTTTTTCCAACGAGGCGTACTCTGGTTTCACTGATATTAATTGTTCCATATCGTCATTCACCAAATTGTTTTTTTCTTGCTTTTATATACGTGCCTGCTGAAAAAATAATTCCTAGGATGATAAGAATATACATCCCATATTTTGAAATAAAATTACCCACATCTGTTTTTGCCAACGCAGGATTTTCTTTGTTGTAATTGATGGTAATTTCATCGCCGACAGATTTGAAACTTCCCAAAAAAGGAAGTCGTTCGAGCTCTACAATCGTTTCAATTGTGTCGCCTTGTTGTGTTGTGAAAGATACGGTTGCCATTTCCTTCATCGTTTTTCCCGACCTTTTCTTTTCAATTTTTTTAATTATTCCGTTGGCTTTTCGATATTCCCCTTGCTGCGAGAAAACACTGAAAGACGACAAAAATAACAGTGTTAAAAAAATACTTTTCATGTTCATAATTCCATCATCTATTTTTTTAATCCCGTTCACCCAATTCTAGCTAGTACGATAGGTAAAATCAGCCTTTTCTGCCTGTGTCTCTGCTTACCGTTTTATTGCATTCATCATACGCCTGACCAAATCGTTTCATACTCAACGGTATTGATCCCTAACGCACGGAGTATCCAACTGCGATTGTGCCTAATCCTATTTCTAACCTTACAGCAAACGCTTCACCAATTGTTGGATTTAGTGCTGTTCATTGAATAACCCGGGCAAATAACCGTGCTGGTCAGGCAGGTTACTGACATTACTTGTAATCCTCTACCATCATTTGCTGATAGTTCACTATAAATTGTCCTTCTGAAATTGTGTAGGAGTCTGTATCCGAGCTAAACGAATAAGGGCTGGCTGAAAAGCTAAACGTGCCTTTGATTTCTCCCGGGATTCCACTCTGTGGTTCAATATTAGACACTATCGTAAGTGATCCCGTTCCCGAAGGTGCTCCATAAATACTATTACCATCATAGTAATATGCCGCCATCAAACCTACGTCCGGATCATCGAAATCGTAAGTCCCTGCGGATATTGACGCGTTCATTTTCAACCGTACAAACTCCTCGCCTCCATTGCGGGAAGCTTCAACAGAGAGCGTTTGAGACCAAGCGCTTAAAGACGCTACTACATTACTCTCGACAAATTCCGTGCCATCTACCTTTGCAAAAAACGGCTCTGTTACAACTTGAGTAGTTGGTATGCTCGGATTGTTTGGCGATCCTTCTACTTCCCATTTTTCACACGATGAAAATGCCATGGCTGAAACCAAAAGAAATAGCTTAGTAGATACTGATAGATTCATTGTTCTCATTTCTTGTTCTTGTTATTTTTATTTGATGATTATTTATTTGAACATTCGTATGCCTTTTGATTGGAGAGCCCGGCTGTCCTTACAATTGCACAGGATGTGAATTCCTCGCAGCGGTTACCAAAAAAGGATTGAGATCAAAAAGGGAAAAATGATTTTCTTCTTCGATGGACGGGCAGATTTTATTGTGGCATACATTTTTGCAAATGTAAGTAAAAAATCGTGGTCGCTTTCAGGCAGTACTTTTTTTTCTGCCCAACATCATGAATAGTGTCACCATTAACGCTCCGAGCGTAGTCGCCACGAGATAAAGCCAAAGGTATTGGAGATGACCTGAAACCAAAGCTGGGCCAAGACTTCTGGCAGGATTCATACTCGCACCGCAAATCGGTCCGGCAAAATACGCTTCCAGTCCCACAATTGTACCGAGCAGCAGAGGCGCTAACCAACGTTCGGATGATTTTCCACGACTTACAAAAAATACACCTGCCATCAACAGAAACGTTAGACCGAATTCCAGCCAAAAAGATTCTGCAACCGTCCCCGATGGAAGCGTAGTTCCGAGGAATTCGTTCTGCGGAAAGAGACGATGCAGTGTAAAACTAGCAGCAATGGCACCCAAACATTGGGAAACCAGGTATGCCGGTACATCTTTCCGGGAGAATTTAGAGCCCAGCGCCAATGCAATCGTTACCGCAGGGTTCATGTGCGCACCGGAGAACCTTCCAAACAACAGAATTCCAAGTGCAACAGCTCCGCCAAAGGCTACAGCAATGCCCAACTGGCCAATGCTTCCATCTGTCTGATCATTCCAAATAACGGCTCCTGTTCCCAAAAAAACGAGGAGATAGGTCGCCAGAAACTCAGGAATCACTCCTTTCATAGATAGGCTGATGCAAACGCTTTACAATACGTTCTTATTTCGTCCCGAACCGCATCAAATGTCGCCGCGATTTCTTCCTCTGTACCTGTGGCTCCGGCCGGGTCCGGAAAGCTGTAATGAAATCGTGCTGCCGACGATGGAAAATACGGACATTTTTCACGTGCGCTGTCGCACACCGTTATGACGTAATCGAGATCGATATCCGTGTATTCATCGATGTGGTTTGACGTGTGATGGGAGATGTCGATTCCCACACGCTTCATCGTTTCGATGGCTCTGGGATTCACCCCATGCGTTTCGACACCTGCGGAATATACCTGTGTTCCTTTTCGTGAAAATTCCTTGAGGAAACCGTGTGCAATCTGACTTCTGCAACTGTTTCCCGTGCAAAGGATCAATGCTTTCTTCATTCTGAATAGACTAACAACAACCGGATTCAGGGTCGCAAGTGGAAGCTGATTGTGGCGTGAGTTCAGACAAACGAATCCGTTTCTTTTCCGAGCGTTCCAATGGCATACAGCATGCGCCTGTGTCTTCCTGCCCGTATTTTGGATCGTTGAATTCAGCGTCTTCATGAAAATAATACACCTCCCATTGAACACCATCCGGATCATTTACCCAAAACTTGTCCTGAACGGCGTAACAACAAGCGGTTCCAATTTCCTCCAGGGAGACAATTCCTTGTGTTCGGGCGACTTCCAATCGTCGCTCCATCTCTTCCTTACTCCCAACCTGTACACCCAGGTGACCAAAGTTTTGTTGAACGCGTTCGGGATTTTCGATAAAAGAAATCACCAAGCCCGGATTCTCCAGTTCGTATTTCGCATAGCCCTCCTTTATCTTACTCGCCGGCTTTCCGAAAAATGTGGTGTAGAAATTTACCGTAGCCGTCAGATCACTCACATAGAGCGATACATGCATTCTGGGGAATTGAGTTTCGTTCATATTAACAGCATTCATTGTTTGACTTCACAGGAAGACTCATCCATTCTTCAAGTGTAACGCTTACCTTGTTCCATTTGTCCTGATCAATGCAGTAGCATATACTGGTTCCTTCAATTGTTCCTTTGATGAGTCCAACGTTTTTCAATTCTTTGAGGTGCTGAGAAATGGTGGCCTGTGCCAACCCGATTTCCATTACCAAATCACCACAAATGCATGATTCCGTACGCATGATGGACTGAAGAATCGCAAGCCGTGCCGGATGACCAAGCACCTTGAACCATTGGGCCAATTGGACCTGTTCTTCCGTGTAATATTCTGTTTTCGTAAGCCCCATGCTCCATTTATAGATCGCAATATTACGATTAATATTTTTTCTCATCAATTCCATGCTTACTTTTCTATCTTTGATGAGATACCAATCAATGCACTTATGTTTGATGCGAATAATCCATATCTGCTCATTATTGCCATCTCTCTGGTGATTATCCTGAGCTTCTTTTTTAACATCATCGCACAGCGAACAAATATTCCCTCGGTATTGTTATTGATTGGTTTGGGGATTGGTATCAAGGCTCTTCTGGACATGAATACAGACGTAAGCGACGAACTCGAACTTCACGGGTTGTTGAATGTTTTGGGGAATGTCGGATTGGTGATGATTGTGCTGGAAGCTGCATTGGACCTGAAGATGGAACGCCAAAAGACAGGACTTATTCTACGATCGCTTGTTACGGCACTGCTGGGAATCGGTGGCTCCATGTTCGGACTCGCTACCTTCTTCCTCTACATATTCCCAAGTACGGATTTGTACACAGCAATCGTTTACGCGATACCGCTCAGCATTATGAGCAGTGCGATTATTATACCCAGTGTTGGTCAATTGACCGGTCGTAAGCGTGAATACGTGGTCTACGAAAGTACTTTTTCGGACATTCTGGGGATTATGATTTTCTACTTTATGATTGGTTCGGATGGTGGTGCTGGTCAGGGGTCGATTTTATGGGAAGTGGTTCTGAATATTGGTATGACCATTGTGATCTCCGTAGTGGTGGCATATGGTCTCGTGTATCTGTTCCAGCATTTGGTAATGCAGGTAAAACTCTTCCTCGTGATCGGCGTTTTGCTCTTACTATTTGCCATTGGTAAGTTTTTCCACTTGTCTTCACTGTTGATTATTCTCGCCTTCGGACTGGTTCTCAACAATACTGAAGTCTTTTTCCCGGGAAGGTTCTCACGGTTTTTTGACGTCGAAAAAGTCAAGCCCATTCTCCACGATTTCCACAATCTAACGCTCGAATCTGCCTTTTTGATTCGAACCTTCTTCTTTGTCATTTTCGGGATGAGCATCACGCTTGCTTCTCTGGCAAACTGGGAAGTGGCTGTTAACAGCTTTGCGATCGTAGCCATTCTTTATCTGGTGCGATTTGTGAGCCTGCGTTTATTTGCAAAGGACTTTCTGTTTCCAGAGCTATTCATAGCACCCAGGGGATTGATCACTGTACTGCTCTTTTTCGTACTGATGGAAAGTGACCTGAAAATTGAAGCCTTTGATGTAGGATTGCTTCTGTATCCGATTCTGATAACAAGTATCATTATGATGATCGCCCTGATTTCGTACAAAGGCGACAAAGTAAAAGATGTCTTGTTTCACAAGGTTCCTTTGATTAAAACAGAGGATAACGAAGAATTTGACAAACGCATTCAGGAAAACACAGAAAGACATGATTTTGACGGATTTTAAATTGTACGCAATTGCATTGCTCTCGGTATTAACAGTGGCTTGTACACATCCGCGCAATGGCAATGGCTATTCAGAGAAATCTGAATCGGCAACAGAGGAAACAAGTACGGAGGCCGTTTCGGTAACGATAACTTTGCAGACACGCCGTCCGCATTGTGGCGGTGTACCACCCACTCCGGAAACGATGAAGGGGATTTACGAGCCTGTTCAGGAAGTTGTTTTTTATATCTCTCCGGATAACGATTCGTCGGATCAGAAGGAATTTACCGAGGTAAAAACAGATATAAATGGCCAGTTCACCCTCG
>JAURNA010000224.1 GCA_030830385.1 Crocinitomicaceae bacterium
CATTTTTGTCTGCTTTGGCGGTTAAGAATATAAAGGGAATGGATGCTGTATCGGGTGTTTTTGAGAGCATTTTTAAAACACCATAACCATCAAGTTCCGGCATCATAATGTCGCAGATAATTATGTCGGGGTATATATCGCGGGCTATGGTGACACCAACTTTGCCATTTTCGGCGGTGTGCACGTTATATCCTGCAAGTTCCAATATCTCTGCGGTGTTTTCGCGCAGGTCCTGGTTGTCTTCTATGATTAGAATGTTGGTACTCATGCTTGTTCAGTTATGGGGATTTTTATAGTGAATATTGTGCCTTTTCCGGCGGAACTTTCGAAGCTGATTGATCCGTTGAGAAGAGAAACATACTTGTGAACGATGTTCAAGCCAAGCCCTGTTCCTTGAATATTTGCAGCATTTTCCGCCCGAAAGAATCGATTGAAGATCAATTCCTGTTCTTTTTCCGGTATACCAATACCATGGTCTTGTACGGATAGGTTGAGTTCCGAATTGAGATCATTCAAACGAACAATTATCGGGCTTCCTTCCCCCGAATACTTGCTTGCGTTCGAAAGGAGATTGAGAAGAATGTTTTTCAGAATTTTTTGATCGGAACGAATGGTTTGATTTTTCAAGTTGATGTCCTGCTTGATGGTTTGCCCAATTTTGAGCACGACGCGTATTTCCTCACAACATTCATCCATCAGTTCTACCAGATTTGTATCCTCAAGGCGCATTGAGATCAATCCGGATTCTAATTTGTCGGCCGAAAGAAAATTGTCGAGAATGTCAGTCAGGCTGGAAACCGAACGCTTAATCCGATTGATGTGTCTGTCTCTTTGTTCCTGTTGTTCCCCGGTGATGTATTTTGCGATGAGCGCCGCAGAGGAAGAAATGGAACTCAGGGGGGTGCGGAACTCATGAGATGCCATGGAAACAAACCGGGATTTCAGTTCGTTGAGTTCTTTCTCTTTTTGAAGGTTGCTTGCGAGTTCGATCTCCATATGCTTGATGGAAGAAATGTCCATTTCTACCAACAGAATTTGATCTACTTCCTCATTGTTTTCATTCAAAGGGACCCCGCTCAGGGAGAAGAAACGGTCTTCGTACTGCAATTCGCAATCAAAGGATTCCTGTTCGAAACACTTTTCCAGAAGGCCAAATACCTTGGGTCTGACGATTTCGTTGAGCCGGTCCGTGTAGGAAATTCCCGTAAGCGATGAATCTTTCAGTCCGCTTTCGCGAAGCAATTGTCCGTCAGCCCAGGAAATTGTAAAATCCCTTTCTAGAACGTAGATATTTCCATTCGGGAAGTGCGACGAGATTGATCGAAGCAGCTGATATTGCTTCTGAAGTTCCTGTGTCCGGTGCTCTACCTCTTCTTCAAGGCGTGAGTTAATCATATTCAGTTCATCTTCTGCTTTTATGCGTGCCGTAATGTCAACCACAAAGGCAATGATTTTTCCTTCACCGGCTTCTTCGTAATGACTCAGACTGATTTCAACAGGGAACTCTTCTCCATTTGCCCGCAAGGCGGCAAGTCGTTTGCCTACCCCCATTCTTCGCGTAGTTGGCTTTGCATTAAAACCTTTGCGATGCGATTGATGATGTTCGCGATACCGATTCGGAATAAGGGATTCAATTCGCGCTCCAATGAGTTCAGATTCGTTGTTGTAACCGAACATTTTGATTCCGATCGGGTTTACCAATTCAATGATTCCCCGGGTGTTACAAAGGATGATTCCTTCGCTGCTATGGCGAAAAATCAGCTCATATTTAATCAAAGCTTTCATAACGATACGTGAAAGATAACGAGAAATATTTTAAGAGTTGGGGAATCTCTTACGTACGAAGATCATATTCTGTGCTGATTGCCCTCATTTTCCGGAATGTCTGTTCGGTCTACTTTTGGATCCGTACTTAAATCGTAATTATCATGACTACTTTAGCAAAACCAATTCAGTCAAAACATCCGGTAGAATTAACGCGAAAGAGCTCCGTAGGATTCTGGGAAACGATGTTCAAAGGTGATCCTGAGCAGTATAGATTTGGAATAATTCCTGCTGTACTCATCGTTGTAGGATGCCTTGGAGGGGTTGCCGCGATGGGTGTTTTAATGACGCCTATCGACAACGTGATGGGATTGGTGATTATTCTTATTCCGACAATGGCTGCACTTTCGGCACTCCTATCCGTTGCTCCGATTAAATGGCTGTTAAACTTATCAGTCGCTGCTAATGTGCTTGATATCATCATGATTGTATTGGCATTCGCCTTCCTGTAAAAATAAAATCGCTAATCATACACAGCCTGAAGGCATCCGATATCGGGTGCCTTCTATTGTATTGTGCTGATCATCGTCGTTTCGATAATGAGAAGATGAAGGCTGTTATCATGTATACCGGAAGAACGTGTTAAACTTTCGTTAATGGTGCTTCAAAACGCAATTTTGGTATTGCCTTTGGTTGGACATAATTCCAGTCTGTTAGTTGCAGGCATAAAAAAAGAGGTCTATGAAGCGAGTAAGAATACTATTGACAGCAGGTGTGGGTACATTTTTATTGCCGGGATGCATTCTTACAGAAGACGGGGTCGGCATTACTCCCACGGATCCATCCATTGAAGTTTGCTTCAACGCAGTTTCAGACACCGAAGCCGAGGAAATGAAAGCCGGGATTGAAGCATTGTCGTTCAAAAATGAGCGGATCGAACGTGCAAAGGAACTGGGCGATAACCGATGCTTCCAGGCTCATCAGGTGGTGATTTTGATGGAAGGGTTTACGTTTGAGGATGCCAAACTCGACATTGCGAAATTCCTGTATACGCGTACGGAAAATGGAGAAGACTATGATCTTGTGATCGATGCGCTGGTTTTTTACAGCCATCGACAAGAGTTGAGGAATTACATCAATTCCATCGGTTGAATGCAATGACGGGATTGCTTTTGTGAGGTCGATTCCTTTTCCAAATTCGGGAAGATAAGTCGTCAACTTTCCGCTCAAGTACCATCGGTCTGATCTGGCGGAGAAGGATCGCACAAAAAAGGCGTCCGAATGTGCCCTTTGTGATATTTCGAAGAAATGATCAGGCAGTTACGCCCAATACTTCTGCCATTCTTGATCCGATCTGTGCCGGAGAATCCACCACGTGAATGCCGCACTCACGCATGATGCGTTTTTTGGCCTCCGCAGTATCTTCTGCTCCACCTACGATCGCACCGGCGTGTCCCATTGTACGTCCTTTTGGGGCTGTTTCACCGGCGATAAATCCAATAACCGGCTTTTTCGGGTTTTCTTTAATCCATCGAGCGGCTTTCGCTTCGAGGTTCCCTCCAATCTCACCGATCATCACGATTCCTTCTGTCTCCGGATCGTTCATGAGCAATTCAACAGCGTCCTTCGTAGTGGTTCCGATAATCGGATCACCACCGATTCCAATCGCAGTTGTAATTCCCAATCCCGCTTTTACAACCTGATCTGCTGCTTCGTATGTAAGCGTACCCGATTTAGAAACAATACCGACCTTTCCTTGTTTGAATACAAAACCGGGCATAATTCCTACTTTGGCTTCGCCTGCGGTAATCACTCCCGGACAGTTTGGCCCAACAAGCCGGCAATCGTATCCGGAAATGTATTCCTTGGTTTTTACCATGTCCTTTACCGGAATGCCTTCGGTGATACAAATGATCACACTGATTCCGGCATTGGCGGCTTCCATGATTGCATCCGCAGCAAATGCAGGGGGAACAAAAATGATGGATACGTTCGCACCCGTTTTTTCAACGGCTTCGCTAACGCTATTGAATACAGGACGATCCAGATGAGTTTGTCCACCTTTTCCGGGTGTAACACCTCCTACTATGTTTGTGCCGTATTCAATCATTTGACCGGCGTGGAAAGTTCCCTCTCCTCCGGTAAATCCCTGAACAATAACTTTAGAGTCTTTATTGACTAATACGCTCATGTCTGCGGTTTTTGTTTCTCAAATAGTGTCCCCAAAAATAGTGGTTTGTTTTGTTTTTGCCAATCCGTTCGATACGAATTTATCAAGTCAATGTCCACACCAAATTCGTTTGCTTGAACCCGAAGTTAAACGGTCGCTATTTTCACTGAATTACGCTGTGTCAGAGCCCATCGTTTTCACACACCTTACAATCAGAGTCAACGGTACAATGTGATGAAACAACGCTGCGTGTGTTTTGCAGGTATTTTTAGTAGATTTACATGAAGATGAACACTGAAACGATCGAGATTTTGCACAGGGCTTCTCAGTACCTTGCCGCTTTCGGAATTTCTTTTGTGGAAAAGAAAGCAGACGATTCTCATACCAATTTGAACTGGAATCCGCATTCGTTGTCGTTGGAAACGCGATCGGTTATCAACGATTCCGGCGGTGCTGTTCAATTGGCTCTTGATTGCAAGTCGTTTGCGCTGGTCGGGATTGATCCGATCGGAGAAAGCGTTCTGTACATGGATCATACAAAGCATCGGGACGTGATCGAATGGTTGAGAAACTGGTCAAAGGAAAGCGGGTTAACCGAGGTGTACGACTATCGTTTTCATTATGAATTGCCGTATCCTGCCATGGCCGATCTGTATACCTGGAAACAGCCTTCTGAAGCTGAATTACAAGCGTATACCGAGGAAATGAACCGGGCGAAATCTCAGTTTTCTGCGATTCTCAACAACGTCGGTATTGAATCGGAGCTTCGTGTTTGGCCACATCATTTCGATCTGGGATTTTTCGGGAAAGTTCCTTCTCACAAAACCCTGTCAATTGGCGGTGGAAAGGCAATTCCAGATTCGCTTTCGAGCGATTCTTACTACTATATTTCCGGTTGGTACGAAAACGGTTCCGCTGTGAACGTTGAGCGCATGCCTCCCCTGACAAAAGGCACCTGGGGATTGGGAAATTTCAATGGAAGTATACTTTCGATTCGACATGCCCCCGAAGAATTACTCACTTTTTTGCAGCAGTCAACAGCGCTGCTTATTCAACACAGATAATATGAAAGCAATTTGGAACGGAACAGTGATCGCGGAGAGCGATACGACGACGCTTGTGGAAGGAAACCATTATTTCCCAGCAGACTCCATCAAATCGGAGTATTTTAAAGAATCCGATACGACTACGGTTTGTCATTGGAAAGGAACGGCAAATTATTACACAATTGAAGTGGATGGAGTATCCAATCAGGATGCCGCATGGTACTACCCGGATCCTCTGCAAATGGCGGAAGGAGTGAGGGATAAAGTGGCCTTTTGGCGCGGAGTGAAAGTACAGGAGTAGTTACTTCACGTCCAGAATTTCGACGTCGTAAATAAGAATGGAATTCATCGGAATTACTGCTTGTTCCTCATCGCCATACCCAAGTTGAGGTGGGGCGACCATGGAAACTTTTCCGCCTTTTTTCATGCGAAGCATCATTTCCTGCCAGGCACCAATGAGTCCGGACACATTGAATTCAGTTGAATCTTGTTCGTCGAAGACCTTACCATCGCTCAGGGTTCCTTTGTAGCGAACAACAATCACATCTTTGAATTTGATGTTCTCGCCTTCGCCTTCCTCTGTGATCCGATAGTACAATCCACTGTCCGATTTGTCGTAGGATAGAGCTTCGTTCGACAGGTATTTGCGAATTTCTGAGTCGAAGCCTTCAATTTGATCTTCGCTGTATGTTGAGCAGTTTGCCAGTAGA
>JAURNA010000032.1 GCA_030830385.1 Crocinitomicaceae bacterium
CGGCAGAAACGGATTCGATAACACCGCTTTTTGACGCACCAACACCCGGACACAGATCGAAGTATTGAACGCAGGCAGATTGGGTTCCGTTGATGAAAGCGACACAAGAGCAGCAAACAACCCTTGAAGTCCGACGTCAATCCACTTCTTGTTTGATCGCAGTCACAAGTTCTTTTGTGTCAATGTGTTACCTTTGAACCATGAAACACATCATTGGGGTTTTGTTCCTGTTAACGTTGCTTGAGTCCTGTCATTCATCGGCGATTTTACAAACGGCGAAACCCGTAAGCAAGGGTTCAACAGAAGTGAGTGTTGCTGCTTCGGGTTATTCTGTGAGTGACATCATCCCGGGAGTGAATGCAATGGTCAGAACGGGAATAAATGAGCGATCCGATATAGGATTTGCGTATTCGGGAACCTTGTATTTTCAAATTCGATCCGATTACAAGCACGTGTTGTGGTCACATCCTCAGCAGTCGGCGTTTTTCAGTTCGGGTGTAGGCTTGGATGTACTGTTGCTGAACGATTGGGGGTCTGACATCAACTCAAACATTGGGTTGATAGCGCCGCTTTATTTTTCATTCAATCATGATGGCAGGGTAACGCCCTATTTCGCTCAGAGCTTCACCATGGGCTTGTTCGGGTTAAGAACATTAGCCGATTACAGATCATCGGGTCCTTTTCATTCATCCTACCGTGAGCACGTAATGTTCTATTCGGGTGGCGCGGGAATTCGATTCGGTCAGAGAAAGCGTATCCGGTGGATGGTTGAACTATCGTACAAGGTTTGGGGAACGCACCGTTTGTATGTGGGAGATGAAGATATTTTCCGACACTATGATCGTGACGGGCAAGTTGAACTGTCGGTCGGTGCAATCATTAAGAGTAAGAACTAACGCGCCATCGCAAGGGTAATTATACTGATTTTGAGGTCGGGATGTACTTCCCTGATTTCACGAATGATTGCCTCAAGGGTGGACCCTGTAGTGATTACATCATCTACCAAAATGACATGCTTGCACGTCTCCAGATTTTTGTGAACGCGAAACCGGGATTGTACATTTTCCCATCGTTCAAAACGGGACTTTTTCGTTTGTGTTTCTGTGAATGAATTGCGCTTTAACCAGCGCGTCTGCATCGGAACGCCGAGCGTCTCCGAAATGCCCTTCGCAATCGCCTCACTTTGGTTGTAACCCCGAATGAACGCCTTTCGCGGATGGAGAGGAACGGGCAGCAGGGCATCCATTTCCTTCCAACCGGTTGTTTTGTGGAGAAGGGCACCCACCCGTTGGCCCAGATGAACTCCGAGCTGTTGCTTGTGCTTATACTTTAGACGAAACAACAACGTCTGAGAAGCTTTGGTTTTTTCAAAGTAAAAATGAGCATACGTCTTCGAAACCGAAACTCTGCCCCAAAACAATTGGTCCATGGGAGAAGCCTCCGTAAAATGTTCAAATTGAGTAAGTGCCAGATCGTTTTCGCACAGCGAACAAATGGATTTCTCGGAAACGGTTAACTCGGTAGAGCAGACCAGGCACTGTTCCGGAAAGACCAAATGACCGATTTCACCCCAAATACGAATCCGTTTTCCGGGTCGCAGTGAATCCGTGTTGCCCAACGTGTCTGACATCTGCGATGTTTTAACAAATACGTGTTTAAAATAAGAAAAATCATCCTGTAAATTGTTGTCCATAGATCGTTATCTTTATAGAACCCTTCTAATTGTTTGAGTGGTGGCGGATTACAGACAAACTCACCCATTTTATCTATCATCATGAGGAAGACAGCTGTGAATATCTTTATAGATCATGTTGATAAAACAGGGATCAGTTGTCGTGAGGGGCTTTCAGAATCCAAATGTTGATAACGTTGCGGATTTGTGGATTTTTTTAGTTGTCAGACGAAAGTTTTTTGACAATTTTTGTAGACCCCATGCTCGGGAAAGCGGCCTGTTTGAACACTCGGCTTCTTGGAGGGGAAATACAAACTTTACGATAACAAAAAATCAATAAACACACGTTTTTTGAAAGGTGTTGTTTTCGTCAAAATTTAGAATAAATGGCACAACAATTAGAACCGATTCTTGAAGAGAATAAAAACCGTTTTGTTCTCTTTCCGATCCAACACGACGACATTTGGTCTTTCTACAAAAAGGCGGAGGCGAGTTTCTGGACAGCAGAAGAAATCGACCTCCAGCCCGATCTCATTGACTGGGAAAACAAGCTCAATGACGACGAGCGTCACTTCGTCAAGCATGTGCTGGCATTTTTTGCTGCATCGGATGGAATTGTAAACGAAAATCTCGCGGAAAACTTCCTTTCGGAAGTTCAGTACACAGAGGCGAAGTTCTTCTATGGATTTCAGATTGCCATCGAAAACATTCACTCGGAGACATACTCTTTGCTGATTGACACGTACATCAAGGATACAGAAGAGAAAAACAAGTTGTTCAACGCGATTGACACGTTGGATTGTGTACGCAAGAAAGCGGACTGGGCACTGCGCTGGATCGAAGAAGGATCGTTCGCTGAACGCCTGGTCGCATTCGCTGCAGTTGAAGGCATTTTCTTCTCAGGCTCATTCTGCTCCATCTTCTGGCTGAAGAAGCGTGGATTGATGCCAGGGCTCTCTTTCTCCAATGAGTTGATCTCCCGTGACGAAGGGTTACACTGCGACTTTGCATGTCTGTTGTACAACAATCACCTCGTAAACAAAATGCCAAAGGAGAAGATTCGCGAAATCATCCTGGATGCAGTTGAGATCGAGAAGGAATTCATCCTGGATGCGTTGCCGGTGAAATTGATCGGAATGAACAGCGAATTGATGTCTCAGTACATCGAGTTTGTTGCCGATCGACTCCTCGTTGAGCTCGGAAACCAGAAAGAATTCAACGTATCCAACCCATTTGACTTTATGGAAATGATTTCCATTCAGGGTAAAACCAACTTTTTTGAGAAGCGCGTTGGAGAATACCAGAAAGCAGGTGTTCTTAACAACGATAGCCAAACCTTCTCACTTGACGAAGATTTTTAAGACAAACGAAATATACCAATATCCCCTAAAACAGACGATCGCCCATGTATGTAGTAAAAAGAGACGGAAGAAAAGAGGCTGTAAAATTTGACAAGATTACAGCTCGCATCGCCAAGATGTGTTATGGCCTGGACCCATTGGTTTCACCAGAGGTAGTGGCCATGAAAGTAATCGAAGGCCTGTTTGACGGAGTAACCACGGTTCAACTGGACAATCTGGCAGCAGAAGTGGCAGCGGCAAAAACCATTGATCACCCGGATTACGCACTGCTTGCATCGCGCATTGCAGTATCCAATCTACACAAAGAAACCAAAAAGACATTCTCAGAAGTAATCGAGGACATGTATAACTACATCGATCCAAAAACAGGGGAAAATGCTGCATTAATTGCTGATGATGTTTTCGAAATCATTCAGGAAAACAAAGATCGACTGGATTCAAGCATCATCTTCGATCGTGATTTCCGGTACGATTACTTTGGGTTCAAAACATTGACGCGATCGTACCTGCTCAAAATGAACGGGAACATCGTTGAACGTCCTCAGCACATGCTGATGCGCGTTTCTGTGGGAATCCACAAACACGACATCGATTCGGCGATCGAAACCTATAACCTGATGTCTGAAGGGTGGTTCACACACGCAACACCAACATTGTTTAACTCGGGAACACCAAAACCACAAATGTCATCTTGCTTCCTGCTTACCATGAAGGAAGACAGCATTGCCGGAATTTACGACACGCTAAAGTCTTGCGCACAAATCTCACAGTCTGCAGGAGGAATAGGGTTGTCTATTCACGACGTCCGCGCAACCGGCTCTTACATCAAAGGAACCAACGGAACTTCGAATGGAATTGTTCCCATGTTGCGCGTATTCAACGATACAGCGCGCTACGTTGATCAGGGTGGAGGAAAACGCAAAGGATCATTCGCAATCTACATCGAGCCATGGCACGCAGATGTATTCGACTTCCTGGATTTGAAAAAGAACCACGGGAAAGAAGAGCAACGTGCACGCGATTTGTTCTACGCACTCTGGATTCCGGATTTGTTCATGAAACGGGTGAAGGAAAACGGAAACTGGACCTTGATGTGCCCACACGAATGCCCGGGACTGTCAGAAACACACAGCGAAGAGTTTGAGGCATTGTACACCCGGTACGAGTCAGAAGGCAAAGGAAGAAAAACAGTGAAAGCACAGGATCTTTGGTTTAAGATTCTCGAATCACAAATCGAAACAGGAACACCCTACATGCTGTATAAAGATTCGGCGAACGCGAAATCGAATCAGCAAAACCTGGGAACCATTAAGTCATCAAACCTGTGCACAGAGATCATTGAGTACACAGCTCCGGATGAGGTAGCTGTTTGTAATCTGGCATCTCTTGCATTGCCTAAGTTCATTAGCGAAGAGAAACAATTCGACCACGACCGTCTTTTCGAAGTAACCTACCAGGCAACGGTAAACCTGAACAAAATCATCGATGGAAACTTCTATCCGGTAGAAGAAGCACGCAACTCAAATATGCGTCACCGTCCGATTGGACTGGGAGTTCAGGGGTTGGCAGACGCCTTCATTCAAATGGGCCTTCCGTTTGAATCTGAAGAAGCACGTACATTAAACCGTGAAATCTTCGAAACAATCTACTACGCGTCCATGACGGCTTCTAAAGATTTGGCAAAGGCAGAAGGTGCATACGAGTCATTCGAAGGTTCTCCGACGTCAAAAGGAGTATTCCAGTTTGACATGTGGGGCGTTACACCAACGAACCGATGGGAATGGGACGTATTGAAAGAAGAAGTAAAAGAGTACGGAGTACGTAACTCGTTGCTACTTGCGCCAATGCCGACAGCATCTACCGCTCAAATCCTTGGAAATAATGAGTGTTTCGAGCCCTATACATCGAACGTATACACACGACGGGTACTCTCAGGAGAGTTTATCATCGTGAATAAGCACCTGTTGAAAGATTTGGTGAAAGAAGGATTGTGGAACAACGATATGCGCCAAAAAATCATGGCAGCAAATGGATCTATCCAGAACATCCAGGAGATTCCACAACATCTGAAAGACTTGTACAAGACTGCGTGGGAAATCTCTCAGAAGGCAATCATCGATCAGGCAGCTGATCGCGGAGCGTACATCTGCCAGTCTCAGTCGCTCAATATCTTCATGGAGAATGCAAACTTTGGTAAACTTACCTCCATGCACTTCTACGGATGGGAGAAAGGACTGAAAACGGGAATGTACTACCTCCGAACAAAAGCTGCAACTGACGCAATCAAGTTCACCATCGATAAAAATGCGGTGGAGGAACCAACAGCGAAATCAATTGAGCAGGCAGAAGCGGAAATCGCTTGTTCAATTGACAACCCAGACGATTGTGAAATGTGCGGGAGCTGATTAAAGAGCCGGTAGAACAAGAACAGCGAGCTTGCTGAATGTGCGACCTGCACCCCGTAGATATTTTGCGTTGATTAATCATTGTGCGGTAATCATTCAGCACAAAACGAAAAAAGTTGTTTCAAAAGTCGGGACAGCTCTTTTTGTGCGTGAACTTATCTCACTCCGAACAACGTCGGCTCTTTGGTTTTATACATTCGTTATGAGGAAATAAATAACCGCGGACACGAAGCTTTTAGAGTTCAAACAGTGTGTACATTTTGTGGCTGGCCCAACTTCGAAGTTTTTCGTCTATTTACTACGGCAAAACAATCGTGTAAATCAACTGTTTCGATATTCGAAGCTGAAAGACCAGTGTTGTATCATGGGTTTAAAACACATTTTTTGCAGATTTTGCAACCGATGGAGTACGATGGAGAGAACAAAAAGTGTTCAAACCGGCCTCATGCATTGGAAATTTCTTTCGCCACGACTTCGAGTTCGTTGTAGAAATCCTCACCAAAGGCGCGTATCAAAGCCTCTTTCAAAAATCGAAACACAGGAATGTTCAATTGCTCTCCACACGAGCAGGCGGGAGCACAAATGTCCCATTCGTTATACGAAAGTGCGGTCAACTCATGGAATTTTTTCATGCGAATCGGATACAGATGGCAGGAAATCGGTTTTTTGAAATCTGTCTTTCCGTCTTTGTGTGCTTGTTCGATGGAACACTTGGTAATGCCGTTTTCATCGAAGTAAACGTAAGCACACTCCTTTCCATTTACCAGCTGAGTAACGGGTTCACCATCCGTGTCCAGGTAGGAAACACCATTTTCTTCAATGGCCTCAATCCCTTCTTTCCGCATATATGGACGAATCGCATCCCAACCCTTTTCCAAAACGGTCACTTCTTCTGCCTCAAGAGGAGCTCCGGCATCACCCTCAATACAACAGGAACCCTTGCATGCGTTCAGGTCGCATACAAACTTCCTGGAGAATACTTCCGTAGAAATGACGTTGCCTTTTACTTCGATCAGCATAAGCTACAAAAGTAGTGCAAACAGACGCACTTCAGAGAATTTCTGATAAAATTAAACCCTATTCAGCATATTGGGGATATCGCCTTACCCTGCTTCTGACCAAATGACTTCTGTTCAACTCTCGTCCCGTGGATCTACCCTCCATGCAAGGTCCATTCAAAGCATTGACTTTACAGAAACAGATGCCAGTTCCTTTACGTACAAAATTGCCGGTATGTGATACATTCGCTTGAAATCCTTCAGCCACACATAGTCTTATGAATACAAATCGTACAAGGAAACATATACAATCGATACCCGAAGAAAGAATATGGGGTACCCGATGGTGTTCCGGGAGCGACGATCCGATACGTCAAGCCGGAGGAAGAATATTTTCACAAAAGCGGGTACAAAGATCATCACGAATCACACAACTAATGTCGTGTCATCAGAATCTGGCGGAATACACATAGGTTCAAAACGAGGCAAAATTCACCATGTAGAAATGAGGCCAACGTATGGGTCGATGTCCCATTTTGGGAAAAAATCTTCAAAAATGGGACAAATTCGCAGACCGTAAAA
>JAURNA010000225.1 GCA_030830385.1 Crocinitomicaceae bacterium
CCGGAATTTCCTTGAACTGACGACGAACTTCTTTTACCATTGCCATTGCAGCCCTACCTACTGATTTCATGGCCAATGCAGAGAATACTACCGGAATCATACCTCCAATAAACAACGCTGCCAATACAGGTGCCTTGAAGATGTTGATTCCTTCAATACCTGTAAACGTAACGTACGCCGCAAACAATGCCAATGCCGTCAATGCCGCAGAAGCAATCGCAAATCCTTTACCGACTGCGGCCGTTGTGTTACCCACAGAATCGAGGATATCAGTACGTCCACGAACTTCTTCCGGTAATTCTGACATCTCAGCAACCCCGCCCGCGTTGTCCGCAATAGGTCCGAATGCGTCAATTGCCAACTGCATGGCAGTAGTTGCCATCATTGCAGATGCAGCGATTGCAACGCCATAGAATCCACCGAGAGCGTAAGATCCCCAAATCGCTGCGGCGAAGAGGATAACGGACGAGAAGGTAGAAACCATTCCTGTTGCCAATCCGGCAATAATATTTGTCGCAGCTCCGGTTGAAGAGTTTTTAACGATTTCAAGTACGGGTTTCTTTCCAAGTGCCGTATAGTATTCCGTGAAGAAAGAGATCAGGTATCCAACACCCAACCCTACCAACGTAGCGTAGAAGATATTCATTCGGCTGATGTCTTTTGTCTCTTCACCGAAGAAGTTCATTCCTTCGATTGTTTCAGGAAGCATCCAGTTGACAAGGAAGAAACATGCAACGATTGTCAGAATGATCGATGTAATGTTCCCCATGTTCAATGCACGTTGAACCTGCGCTTCTTTCGCATCGTTATCTTTGATACGAATGAGGAATGTACCGATGATAGAAGAAATGATTCCCACACCTGCGATCATTATGGGAAGAAGAATGGGTCCCATTCCTCCGAAGGCTTCGTTCACCTGCCCCGCTTCGTACATATCCTTAATAATGTAGTTACCCAGTACCATGGATGCCAATACGGTTGCAACGTATGAACCGAAGAGGTCAGCTCCCATCCCGGCAACATCACCCACGTTATCCCCTACGTTATCAGCAATCGTTGCAGGGTTACGCGGATCATCTTCCGGAATTCCGGCTTCTACTTTACCAACGAGGTCGGCTCCAACGTCTGCGGCTTTTGTGTAAATACCTCCACCTACACGAGCAAACAATGCAATCGACTCTGCCCCGAGAGAGAATCCTGCCAATGCTTCCAGTACGATGGTCATTTCGTTGTAGAATGAACCTTCACCGGTGTAGTACATCTTCATGAAAAGGAAGAAGAACAAGCTCAATCCGAGTACCGCCAATCCGGCTACTCCGAGTCCCATTACAGTACCTCCCCCAAAGGAAACCTGAAGTGCTTTTGGAAGGCTGGTACGAGCTGCTTCCGTCGTGCGTGTATTAGCTTCTGTTGCCACACGCATACCAATGTTACCGGCAACTGCAGAGAATACAGCTCCGATCACGAAGGCCGGTACGATTACCCACTCTGTCGTTTCAACAACGGCAGAAATTCCGAAAAGTGCTCCGGAAGCAATGAGAACAAAAATTGCTAACAGGCGGTACTCAGCACTCAGGAATGCCATTGCACCTTCTTTGATGCTTTTTGAAATTTCCTGCATGCGCTCGTTACCCGGGTTTTGTTTCTTCACCCAGGCCATCTTAATCAACATGAAAATCAATCCGATGATTGCCAGTCCAATTGGTACAAATATGATGTTTGATTCCATTGTGTAGTTAAAGTTTGTTTAAAACAGGGGGCAAAAGTAGCTGTTTAGGCCGAGTACTGCAAACTTTGGGTTTGAAAGATGGTGTTGGATTGTATGATTACGTACGATTAATAGGTATTTGGTAGTTGGTTAGGGTTCAAATTGGGAGGTGACCTTAATGGAACCCGGGTAATTTTCACACCTTGTATCCGATGTTTTTGATCAGACAGGGAGCGATCCAGCAATCGGAATCTTTCAAGGCATTTTGGAAGTAGGGCTACGCAGAGTTCAGCTAAAAGGCCGAATTTTCGCGATCAATTGATCTTTCGGAAAAACCCCGCTTTCCCGCCAGACAATTTCTCCTTCCTTGAACAGAATCAAGGTTGGAACTCCGCGGATTTTGAATCGGGAAGCAACCGCCGGGTTTTTGTCTACATCGATTTTCAGAATGCGGACCTCGCCCCCCAGTTCTTTTTTCACTTCGTCCAAAATGGGAGCCATGGTCTTGCACGGACCGCACCAGGTTGCGAAGAAATCAACCAATGTGGGAGTGTTGGAGGCAATAATTTCCTGAAATGAACTCATGCTACAAAGATAATGGTGTTTGTGTTCATTTGGCAAATGCCGCGTACATTTCGTCGATGTCAAATTGCCGGGTTCCGTTGAACTCCTTGCCTTTGTAGTGCAGTGTAAGACGATCGGGCTGTTGAAGGAATGCCTGCAGCTCAACGGGCGTATCGAAGAGAATGGGTTGTTGAACACTCCTTACTTTGTAACCGCCCGCCGTCCGGTCCATCTCCCGAAATGCGAATGCTACCAACGGATTGAGACACATCTTTCCAAACGCTCACAACAAACGACATTCCTTTTTCGATGCTGTTGAATTCGATGCCGTAGCCGGAGCGGTGATGCTTGTCCAAAGCGAGGCTGTATTTTCCTGAACGATTTTTTTTACCAGAACGGGCATTACCGCCTTCCAGTTCATAGTCACCTGCAACGAAAACATCGCCTTGTGTTTTTTCAGCACCGCATTCGATCAGTATCGTTTGTTGGGTGAACTCACGAATCACTACACGAAAGGAGAAAGGTGCCAGCCAGAATGCCAATAGAGATGCGTTTAGTCATGTGTAGGATCAAGAAGCAAAATTAATTCAAATCGAATAATGAATGGGTACACACGTTGATACCGTATATTTGAACCGTGAA
>JAURNA010000226.1 GCA_030830385.1 Crocinitomicaceae bacterium
AATTAGTTTACCATTGAAAGGTACCAGGCATCGTAAAGGCTGGTTGGACCAATTAGCGCCTACCTTTTTAAAAGAACTACCATTAAAGGTTAACAATCCATCCTTGGCCGCAACAAATACTTCATCCCGATGCAGCACCATATCATAAATTCGATTTGAATGATAAAATTCTTGATAAAATCCATTTGGATCATATGTGAGAATTGTAGTTGAACTAAGGAAATAGTCACTTCCATTCTTCTGAACGAAATGGCTTCCTACACCATTGTAGTATTCTTTCCATGTTGATCCGTCATATATCAATCCTTTATCACCAATAAGGCTTAACTCAAGTATTTCATTTGAATTAGGATGCTCAATCAAATAATGAGAAGTAAACATTGCTTCATTGTTGTATTTTCTCAGAAGACAATGGTTAGGGTATAACTGATAAATTTCATTTGCATTTTGTGTACAGAAAAGTTCTTGATCATAAGAGGCAAAAGAGATGACTGGGCCATTATCGTTGACTATTTTTAAAGAGACTACTTGTAAGTTTCTATATTGAAATATACCATCTTCAAGTGTTGAAACCCAAATTCCTCCAGTATGATCCAACTCTAATGCCGAAACAGTTTTACCCTTTAGAAAATGGTGAGTTAGCATTCCATTTTCATCAAATAACATTACTCCATCTTTTCTTATTCCTATCCAAAAACCTTTGCCATGCTTTCCAATGGATATGGGAAAGTTTTCAGTGTTGATTTTTTTAACACTCCCATCCAACCGTTGAAGCTCAATAAAATCATTACCCGCAAAATACACGCGTGCGCCGTTTTCTAATCTGATTGATTTCCGATAGTGATTTCTAGAGCAACTCTGTGAAATATGAGTTTCTTTAAACGGAGAGAGATATGACTTAAACTCGTGTTGAGGAAAACCCCTGAACCCAAAATGATATTCTCCGCCATCGAAGGAAATCATTTGTGTTCCTTTCTCCTTAAATAAGGCAATCGCCTCCGGACTATTCTTGGACTTATAATCTGCCTTGGATATGGGTGATTGAACTACTATGCCCTTTCTAATGTGTAAATAGCCACATGAACTAGACATACTACAGTAAATTTCCTCATTTGATATAACACAAAGTGTTAAAACCACACCATTGTATCCTTGCTTTTCGATAAGGTGATTGTACTTAAATGGAATAAAACTAGGTTCCCTTCCTCCTCTAAAGTAGTATAGCCTTCCAGATTCTGTAGTTATCCAAACATCACCGTTCGGCTGTTCAAAAAAGTTGAAAATAATTTGTTCAGGGAGCAAATTTTTAGAGATTGAGGTAAAATCTTTTCCATCATACCTGACCAGACCACGGTCACTGGCAAACCACAGATACCCGTCTGAGTCTTGATAAATATCATATACTTCATTACTGGGCAAACCATCTTCGACTGTTAAGTGGCTTGATAACGCCGGGCTTTGAGCATATATTAAATTGCTGAAAAAGAGAAAGAATATTAACTGTAGAAACCTACTCATTAGATGAAGCATAATTCCTCCTATGGTTAGGACAGGATTTGCTCAAAAATAAGTGTTATTATGAAAAATAAGGGGTCTGGGAGATACTCATAACTGGACCTGCCAAAAAAACGGAACGGTGAGTTAGGATGGAATGGAATATCTTAACAGTATGAAACAGGCAGGAAAACGATCATCGTTGCCGGACCAGAATCTCCATACAGACAATAGAAAATAGATGCGGATTTACGATCAAAAATTCCAATCAGATTGGCAACACGTACTTACCCGGAGGGTTACGTTCGGATGGCCTTTATTCTTTCTCGGCAGGAGAGCAACCTGCTCGCTTCCTCTTTCGTCTGACTCCTGCAAACCGCAGAAAGATATGATAGATCAGGAACAATTATCGATCGTCCGGGCGGCCGGGAAAAGTTAGCAACCTCTGGCTTTTTTACATCCCGTTCCATTGTGATTGGGATTTTTCCATTGTCCGAGCCATGAAAGTTGGCAGGACGCATGCATCACAAAACGCAGTTAAACGCTCTTCGGGACACACATTGAATCTCATGGCAACATTGGCAATGAATTATTGTATCAAGGCATTGGACCACTATCCATACAACCTTGAGGAAGCATTGGAGCATTGAATTACGCACTCAGTTACGACGAGGAGAGGAGTACGCAGATGCGCATTGTTTGATGGGAAGATTGTACATGGAGCAATCGGCAGACTATCACGAAGCGAGAAATCACTCTGAGCATGCATTGTTTTCCAATCACAATCACATCCCGACCATCTATTCCTTCACAGCGCGTTGTATTCGGTTGGGTGCGCGTACGACGTGCGAACGTTTGTTGAGCCACGTACGAAGAATCCTGGGAATCAACCGCGTGGTTTTATGGCAACGAGAAGCACTTTTGAAAGAATCTGTAGGTGATTTCAATGGGGCGATCGAATGTCTCAAAGAAGCGACAGATACTTCGCTGTGCGACAACGAGTGATACGGGTTGCAATCGAATCATGATCGGGTAAAAGCGAAGTTGAAAGCGCGTAAAAAAGTGAAGGGAATGAAGTGATCTACCACAGGATCAGGCTGTGCTCAGCCCCGATTCATTCTCCACTGGAAAACCCTCCCCGGAAGCATCGTGAGGAGGGTTTTTTTACGGATCACCTTTTGGAGCACTACTAGATGTTCAATGGGAAGAAGTAGGAGAGTCCTGGGATTGTACTTAGCATGAGCCCATCAAAATTGAGGAAATATTCACCTCTTGATCCGAATCCAATTCCTGCGTTATCCTGAAGGTACACAAATCCGCACATCAAGTGTGTGTTGAGGAACGTACGCGTCAATTTCCACGTTCATGTCCAATCGCTCAGACTCAGAAGGTGTCAATATCCCTGTACCGACATTTCCATCCGGAGGAAGCACACTTTTCCGGGTATGAATGTTAGAAATTGTAATCACAAAGAGTACGATAAATAGTTGTTTCATTTTCATAGAGTTATGAATTCGTTGTGAACAAACCTATAAAAAAATACACAAAATTGTAAACTAATAGAGAAAAATGTTTTACATTTTTTTCATTTTGTTTGTAATTCATTAGTATTCAGTTAGATAGAATAATTAGGTACACTTAAAACAAACCCTTTAATTAAGGGTAACAAAATAGGAAACGGATTTCTTCTTTTGGGGAAGCATGTCAGAAAAAAAGGAAACCAAACCACAAAAAAATCGACCGAGCGAGATTCAACTGTTGGGAAAACGCATTAAGGAATTACGAATCCAAAAGGGATATAGCAACTACGAATACTTCGCGTACGAACACAATATTTCGAGGTCTCAATTCGGGCGTTATGAAAAGGGAGAGGATTTGCGTTTCTCGAGTCTTGTTCGTGTTGTGAAGGCTTTCGATTTGACACTTGAGGAATTTTTTAGCGAGGGTTTTGAAATGGATGAAGAACAGGATTAAAAGAACTGATCGAATCCGAAGGTAAATCCGGATAGCTTGGCCCCGTTCATGGGATTGAGAGAATAATCTACACGCATTGAGGTTTTGTATCCCACATTTAAATGCACGCGCATTCCGCTTCCGACAAACACATTCTGTTCAGCATCCAAAAAGAGGTTGGACAAAGGGTCGCCCGGAGCACGAAGGGTTCCAAAATCGGAGAACGCCGCAGCCTGCAGAGTTATCCAACGATTCGTGAAGAGTGTAAAACGATATTCGGCATTCGCGATGAGTTCGGCGGTTCCACGCTCTACTCGGTTTCCAATTCCACGAACGTTCACGAATCCATCCAGTACAAAGGGAGCAAACGGACTATTGTTATTTGTGGAAAGCCCTATTCTGCTTTGCAGAGCGACATTGCCACGTTTTCCAAGCAACTGATACCAACGCACATTGCCGGAGGCTTTAAAAAAGCCTGCATTCATGAACTCATTTGTATAGGTATGAATCCATTCACCATAGAGTTGAGCATACATTCCCTTTCGTTTTTCATAAATACCCTCCACGCGATTCATAGTTACCGACCCGAACAACTGGTGTTTGTGAAAACTGAACCGGTCTCCTCCCGGTAGGGCGAAAGCATTGTCCCTCTGCAAATAGGTCTCGAACATATACGCTCCACCCAGGCCGGTATTCAGAAATGGCCGGATCCAATAGTGTCCGCCTCCCGAAACGGAATAGTTGTCGAAATTAAATTGGCTTACCGTGTCGTTTTGCTGGGAATCCTGCGTGAAGTAGAGCGGTTCCAGAGTACTGTATTTCGCAATCGCCAGGGTGTGCCCGGTTGTTTGATTGGCGTGCCGGTTCATGGTGTGAAACAGAGAAAACGAGTGACGATCGTACCATTGATAGAGTACTCCACATGATTGTACCCTTCCCAGAAAATTGATGTGATTTGCACCTGCACGTAGCTTGATCTGATCTCCAAATCCAGAAACGGAAAAAATGGGGTAGAGGTAGTTTGCCTCTTTGATGTGAAACACAACTTCGCATGTGTTTCCCGAGACGAAATAATCCGATTCCACCTCAAAAAACAGGTTGAAATTTCTCAGGAGAAAAACACTCTCGTTGATCAGGTTTGTGTCGAGTTGATCTCCTTCTTCTATCAAAATGATCTTGCGTAAATAATCTTCCTGTGTGTGCACGAGTCCTTCAAAACGAATGCCCGAAACGGTCTGCGAATTTCCGGATAAAGCCAACAACAGAAAACGGAAAAGGATGAGTTGTCTCAACGCACGAGTAGTTTGATACCTACATTAACGGTTTGTCCGAAGCCGGCGTTCACTGCCCTCCAGAAATTTGTATACAGGAGTTCGAGGTTCAAATCCGGAGTGATTTGGTATTTCATTCCAATACCGCTAGCGGTAAAACTCGAAGGAACCACCCAGTCGGTTACCGTTGGATCTTGCGGAGCAATGTTATTGGTGAAGCGATGCGTGTGTTGAGACATGATGTACACAGTCGTTCTCGGTGTCGGGAAGTAACTCAAAAATGCACTCACAGGAATATCCAGCATGCCGTACTGCGACGAATTTCTTCTGAATCGGAAGAGTAAATCTGCTTC
>JAURNA010000227.1 GCA_030830385.1 Crocinitomicaceae bacterium
TACGTTGTAATATTACCGAGCGTTGCATGCTTGTCATCCTCAGAAATTTTCTCCTTCGCAACCATACGATCCAGGTTTTTTGTGATCGTTGCAAGTCCACGGTCGAGGCTGTCCTGAGAAATGTCAATCAAAGAGACAGGGTATCCGAATTGAGCAAATGTATGCGCGATGCCATTTCCCATTGTTCCGGCACCGATAACGGCAATATTTTTCATGGTTTTTATTTTTAGTGCATACAAAGATAACAGAACGTTGGGCTCGGTTGACGACTTGTGAAAATGATTGGTGTAAATTCTTCTTTTACAGCCGATTCTTCTGCATTACAGCGCAGGAATTCGAACAATCCGTTCATGAAATTTGAGTGGGTCAGACGGAAAGTCTCTGAAAAACAGCAGAAGGTGGTCTTGCCGTACAATTGTCCATTTACGCGTAAAAAATCGTCACCGCTGAGCTACAGTACCGGAATGAATCGTTTTCTGGACCTCCCGATCTTTTTCAAATCCATTTTTCGGTCGGGCGCGTTCAGGATTTCGTTGATAAAACGACAAATTCGATACCTTTGAAGTGTTGAACACAAGGATTGATTACAAGTAATGGATGAATCGATAAGAACAGAGGAACTTCCGAAGCTCATGTTGCTTTACGACGGTGATTGCGGCTTTTGCAATCGCTCGGTTCAATTCATCCTGAACAAGGAAAAATCAAAAAAAATACACTTCGCAGCGCTTCAATCCGACCTTACTCAGCAACTTTTTGCGGCAAACAATTGGCCACAACCCGATTTGAGTACGCTTTGCTTCATCGAAAATGGAGTCCGCTACGAACGATCCACTGCTGCCCTCCGCATCGCAAGATATTTTCGCTACCCGGCCAGAATGCTTCGTGTTTTTTACATCATCCCGCGCCCAATCAGGGATTGGGCATACAATGTGATCGCGAAACGAAGACAACGGATTGCAAAAGGGTATTGCGTGATGCCTTCACCGGAAGATTCGGCACGTTTTCTCCGTTGACGTTCCGGTTTTGTCGCTGGCGGTATGAGATGAGCACGCTGTCATTCAGAATCTCTGAAATACTTCGGCCCGCGGTTGCATCGACCGGGGGGATATTGATGGACGTCTGCCGGTGAAATGGAAGTCACGAATTGCGTGTATGCAATGATATGCAATTACGAATAGCAGCAGGTAACGTTTCAAGGCAGTATTTTCGACGGTCAAACGATGATTACAAGTGCATACTGCACTCAGTTGTGGAAGGTTTTGAAGATTTCAATGAGACGATTCGGCGGAACAATGTTGTTTTCGTAGTCCTCCATAATGCGAAGAACTTCTGCCGTAGCATTGGGGTGTAGTCCCATTCGGATACCTACATTTCGGATGTAATCCAGTTCCTTTTCGTCGATTTGTTGGTCTACGTTCATGAGTAAAACCAATCGATGGAACTGCAGTATCCGATCAAATTCAACCTTGGGAGGAGCAAATTCGATGTACTGCTCGAACAATTGTTTGAACTCGTTCTTTGTGACGCCCAGTTGAGAAGCAATGGCAAGCAGAAAATTGAATTCAACCTCACGAATCTCGTTATCGGCTCGGGCCATTTTAATTAGTTCTGAGAGGAGGCTCAGGCGTTCTTGGTTAGCATTTTCACTCATGTTTCATCGAAAAATGCTCGAATATATTCAATTGCCTGTTCCAAACCAAGTGGCAACTGGTTTTTCGTCCAGGGGTGAGCGGCTCCAAAAGTATGTGCCTGATCGGGTATTCGAATCAGTTGTGTTGCACTCCACGAAGCAATGGCTTCACCCTCCGAAATCGGAACCGATGTATCTTCTTCACCATGAATGATGAGCATAGAAGCCGAATGATTCCGACAATGATCTTCTATGTTCAGTCGTTGCTGATTGTTTTTGAAATCCAGAAATTGTTCATACGAATGAGGCATCTCCTGAAGGGTTCGACCATTTTTGCGGGTGTAGTATCCTGTTTCCTTCCATTGCTTGAGAGCTTCGGCTTTCGGAAAGCGCGAACCGACATCAGAAATGGCTGCCAACGTTGCGATTCGCTCGACTCGCGGATTATCAGAAAACAACAACGCAATTCCTCCGCCTCGAGAATGACCAATGAGATGAAAGCGCTGTCCTGTTGGAAACTTTTCGGAGATCAACATGAAAATGTTCTGCAAATCCTGGACTTCGTACGAATAACGGTTCCGGGAAAAACTCTCCAAATCCGGGAAGTCGATCGGCTCTTCCACTGTGCCACCGTTGTGACTTACATTGTATTTCACAAAGGCGTATCCTGCCGTCGTAAATGAGTCCATCATGAGCCCCCAGGCACCCCAGTCCTTAAATCCCATATATCCGTGCATAAAAATGACAACCTTCCCATTCCAATTGTCGGGAATCTCCAGGTCGTACAAACTATCCCTTCCATTTGCCCCTGTGTACACGGCATTTTTTACGACAAGACTTTTCATTCTGCGAATTTAAAAATCTCCACTTTATCGTGCGATGGGAAATCAGTATCTTCGCGGCATGAGAGCCATGATTGTTGTTCTTTTACTTGCGGTGCTTGCCGGATGTATTTCCGAGAATAAGCACCGAATCATTGCCGGTGAACTCACGGTTTACTTCCTCGATAAAAAAGACGAGAAAAAGTCCGAGTGGCTTGCAAATTACTGGAAGGAAAACGAGCTCATGACGGGACGTAAGCAGGACATTCAACTGAGCCATGACGACAGGAACCGATACGTGGTTTCCCTCGTTGCAAAGCATCCTGAAGACGCAAAAAACATGCCTGTCCAAGAGCGATTTATCCTTTCGCGTTTGCGGGCGGATATTCAGAACGAAGGCTTTCCGGACGACATCGTGATTTTGGCTGTCTGCGATGCGAATTTTGAACCCATTACGATAATTGACTGATGAAGATTTCAGCTTCGATATACAGCGATAAATCCCGCCCGTTGAAAGGGGTAATTGGTGATCTGGTGGCCCATGAAGTGGATTTACTGCACGTGGATTGCAACGATGATCCGACAGTGTTTGACGACATTGCGGAGATACGAGAGATTTGTTCGCTCCCAATTGATCTGCATTTGATCACTTCCGCACCCGAACAATACTTCGATTTGTTGAAGAAGCACCCCGTAGAGTACGTCACATTTCAGTACGAAAACCTTACGCAACCACTTGATTTACCGGATAGCATTCCCGGCAGAAAGGGAATAGCGATCACTACACCAACGGATGTTTCCATTTTTCAAGCGTATGATTCGTACGATTTTATCCTCATTATGGCAACAGTGCCCGGGCAGAGTGGAGGAACGTTCGATAAAATCAATTTTGACAAAATTCGTGCGTTTCGAAACCAATACCCCGGAAAGTCCATACATGTCGATGGAGGTGTAAACCCCGAAGTTTCTTTCATTTTGCGAAACATGGGAGTTTCTACGGCGGTGTCAGGGTCTTATCTGTTCAAAGAAGCAAGTGTTGGAAATGCACTCATGAATCTCACGAAGAGAAGTGTTGAGTCCCACTACGCCGTGAAAGATTTCATGCGCCCGTTGAGTGAATCGCCGAGAGTGTATGAAGAACAACTGAGTGTGGAAGCGGTTCTGAACGCCATCGAACAGGGAAAACTTGGTTTTACGCTGGTTACCGATGGGGAAGGCAAGCTGAAAGGCATTATTTCAAACGCCGATGTCCGGAAAGGATTGCTTCGCAATTTGGAGGATTTGAATGCCCTCAACACCCATCGTCTGGTGAACCGAAGTCCTGTAATGATTGAAGATACGTCTACCGTGGTAGATATGCTGAAGACCATCAAGCAAACAAGCTTCCCAATGATGTACATTCCAGTCGTCGATAGTCAGGGATATGCCAAAGGAATTGTTACTTTTGTGAACCTGATCAAAGGAGAATTATGATCATTCATTTGAAAGCCGGCGCGTCGCAGGATCGTGCTGCTGAACTGGCGAACAAACTGCAAGCATTTCACGTTTATGACGGAACGCGTCATATTTTGGTGTCGGGTGCCGGACAAAAAGAGGTTCCGGTTGAAATGGAAAGTGAAGTCGATCAATTTTGGGTGTTCGATAACGACATTCAGCTGGCTTCAAAAAAATACCGCAGCGATGTACGGGAAGTAACCATTGGAAAGGTAACCATCGGTGGAAACCAAAAGAAAACATTGTTGATTGGAGGGCCTTGCTCCGTGGAGTCCGAAGAACAAATCCGTCAATCTGCAACACTCCTTACTGAAATGGGGCTGACTTCTTTGCGCGGAGGTTGCTACAAACCAAGAACAAGTCCGTACTCGTTTCAGGGATTGGGACTGGAAGGATTGAAGCTGCTCGCAAAAATGCGCGATGAATTTGGCGTGAGTGTGGTAACGGAAGCAAGAGACGCAACGCACATCCATGAAATCATTGAATATTCAGATGTGATTCAGGTTGGAGCGAAAGCAATGTACGACCAGGGAATCTTACGTGCCTGCGCAAAGACTCAAAAGCCGGTTTTGATCAAAAGAGGATTCGGGACCACGCTCAAAGAGTTTGTTCAGGCAGCGGAATTTGTACTCTCCGGAGGAAACAACAATGTATTGCTCTGCGAAAGAGGTCTTCGAACCTTCGAAACGAATACACGATTCACACTTGATTTGTGTGGGGTAGCCTGGTTGCAGGAACACACAAATTTACCGATTGTACTCGATCCAAGTCACGCGATGGGACTGGCGTTCGGAGTTACTCCGTTGGCAAAAGCCTGCGTAGCCATGGGAATCGATAGTCTGCTCATTGAAACGCATCCGAATCCTGCTGTTGCCAAATCTGACGCAGCACAACAGTTGAATCACGAGCAGTTTAAGGAACTTTATAACCGCATTCAGCCGGTGGCAAATGCCGTCGGTTATCAGATTGTTTAAAATGTACCTCAAGGAGAATATAAAAGGAATTTGCCAGCGATTTGGATTGGATTACCGGGAGTTTCTTGATGCGTTCGAGGCAGATGAAATTTCCGAATTGACGCTATACGACCTGGAAGCCGTTTCGGAAGAATATGAAGTTGCACTGGACGATTTATTATTCAAGCGAAGCTTTCCCGATCAGACGTTAAGCGATAGAATGAAAAAAATCAAGTTGCTCATGCTGGACGTGGATGGTGTAATGACCGATGGAGGAATGTACTTCACAGAGTCGGGTGATCAAATGAAGAAATTCAACACCAAAGACGGCATGGCGATCCTCCACCTGACGTCCAATGATTTTCAAGTCGCAATTATTTCTTCGGGATTCAGGGGAGATGCGGTGAAGAGACGCGCCGACATGCTCGGAATTCAACACTGCTCAGTGTCGCGAGAATCAAAAATCACCCGATTAGCAAATATTTGTGCAACTTTACGCATTACACACGATCAGGTAGCGATCATAGGTGACGACATTAATGATTTGGAAATCATGCGCTCAGTGGGAGTGTCATTTTGCCCGTCAGATGCCGTGAAGGCGGTGAAAGATGAAGCAGATGTAATACTTTCACGAAAGGGAGGTGAAGGATGTGTTCGCGAAATGATCGATAACTACTTGTTAGATCAACCATTGACCAAATGACACGAAAGCAACTGAATATAGGTTTGGTTCGAGAGGGTAAAGTTCCTCCGGACAAGCGCGTACCACTCACACCAGAACAATGTCAACGCCTCGAAGCAATGTATCCGCACGTGAAGGTATACGTTCAGCCGAGTTCAGTTCGAGCTTACAACGACGACGAGTACCGCGCCAAAGGAATTGAAGTCCGGGAAGATTTGTCCGTTTGTGACATTCTCCTTGGAGTGAAAGAGGTCAACATTGAAGATCTGATTCCGGAAAAGAAATACCTATTCTTCTCGCATACGTTCAAGAAACAGCCATACAATCGTGATTTGTTACGTGCGATAATTGCCAAACGAATTCAACTGATCGATTACGAGGTGCTTAAGAATCGGGAAAATAAGCGCGTGATTGGTTTTGGTCGATACGCGGGGATTGTTGGATGCTACAACGGTTTCCTCGCGTACGGAAAGAAACACGGTCTTTATGATCTGAAACCAGCACACTTGTGCCCGGATCGAAAGGAAGTAGAGAAAGAACTCAGGAAAGTAGTACTCCCACCCTCCACGCGAATTGTGCTCGCGGGATACGGTCGGGTCGGTCATGGTGCACGTGAAATCATGGATCTGCTACCGATCACTGAAGTTTCTCCGGATGAATTCCTGTCCGATACTTTTGATAAGCCCGTCTTCACACACTTAGAAGCCGAGGATTACTATGCGCCGCGAGATGGAAGTGAATTTGTCAAATCGGATTTTTACACAAACCCGGGAACGTACAAATCCACATTTAGCCGATATTTACCGTACGTCGACATGTACATCCCATGTCACTACTGGAATGCGAAGGCAGATTTCATCTTCACACGTGATGATCTGAAGAAAGAAGACACCCGATTGTCGGTAGTAGCCGATATCAGCTGTGACATCGACGGACCGGTGGCTTGCACGATTCGTCCAAGTAAAATTTCCGATCCGATTTACGGTTACAACCCTGTGACAGAGCAGGAAGATGACTTCATGAACGAGGGAGTAATTGCTGTAATGGCTGTGGATAATCTTCCATGCGAATTGCCATTGGATGCATCAGAAGACTTCGGAAACGAATTGATCAAAGAAGTACTCCCATCATTGCTCATGGAAGATCGTGACGAGATCATAGCTCGCGGTTCTCAAACCACTATGAATGGGAATCTTACAGAAAGTTTTGCTTATCTTGAGGCCTACCTCGAAGGAAAAGAATAAGCATGGAAAAAGGAAACAAACGCATCATCCGTGGATGGGTTTTCTACGATTGGGCGAACTCTGTTTACAACCTTGTTATCTCGTCGGCAATCTTCCCGATTTTTTACGATAAGGTGACCACCAGGAGCTTCGCGATGAAGAAATTTGGCTATACGTCAGATGAACAATACGACGAAGCCGTGAGAACCGGGGTGGATTTTGGAGAGGTAACAGTTGACTTTTTCGGTGCTCAAATTTCAAATTCCGTACTCTTTTCATACGTCCTTTCTGCGTCCTTTCTAGTGGTAGCGTTTTTGTCCCCGATGCTATCGGGTATAGCAGACGTGTCGGGGAATAAAAAACGATTTTTGCAGTTCTTCTGTTACATGGGAGCAATCGCTTGTATGTCACTTTACTTCTTTGATGCAGAGCGGCTGGAACTCGGTATGCTGTCGGTTTTCCTGGCCAGTATAGGGTTCTGGAACAGTTTGGTTTTCTACAATGCTTATTTACCGGAAATTGCTGAACCCGAAGACCACGATCGTATTTCTGCGCGAGGGTTTACCATGGGGTATATTGGATCAATGGTCCTGTTGATTTTATGTCTGTTATGGATTCAATTGGCAAAACAACCGGCGTATTGGTGCTTTGTCTTTGTAGGGGTCTGGTGGATATTCTTTTCACAATTCACGTACCGGGTTCTGCCGAACAATATTTACAACAAACCAAAGACAAAGGGCACGCTTTGGAAGGGCTTCAGAGAGCTTCGACATGTCGCAGGAGAATTTGGCAAAACGGTTCGTTTGAAGCGTTATCTGCTTGCATTTTTCTTCTTCAATACAGGAGTGCAAACCGTCATGCTGATGGCCACAATTTTTGCGAATAAAGAAATTTCCTGGCCCGTTGATCCGGTTACAGGACAAAAGGACAGTTCGGGCCTCATCATCGCCATTCTGCTGATTCAAATCCTGGGTGCTGTGGGTGCGTTCGTCATGTCGAGGTTATCCGGACGGATTGGGAACATTCGTACCCTGGGAGTGTCCATTGTAATTTGGATTGGTATCTGTGTAGCGGCACTGCTGGTGCATACACCCGTTGAATTCTACATTCTGGCTTCCAGTGTCGGAGTGGTTATGGGAGGTGTTCAGGCATTGGCACGATCTACTTATTCCAAGTTACTGCCCGAGACCGAAGATCACGCAAGCTACTTCTCTTTCTATGATGCAACGGAGAAAATTGGGATTGTTGTCGGAACTTTCTCATTTGGTTTCCTGGAGGCACTGCTCGGCTCGATTCGATACTCAGTTCTTGCCGTCACAGCATTCTTTGTAATAGGATTTGTACTTTTATGGTTTGTGCCTAGGATGGAATCCAACCGGAAGCAAGCGGATGGATTACTGGACACAACGAACGAATAACAAACCATTTACACTATGATCACTGAAACACCTCAGGTTACAGAAGCAGGCAAAAACCGGGCTATTATTGCACACATGACAGTAATCGGTTGGATCATTGCACTCATTCAAAACAACGGAAACGGGGAAAAAGATGAATTCGCAAGTTATTACATCCGTCAAATGCTGGGATTACTGATCCTCGCTGTCGGATTCCAGATCATCGGATTTATGATCATGATCGTGCCATTCATCGGTATGATCGTTTATCCACTCATCGGATTGGGAATTCTTGTATTGTGGGTGATGAGTCTCATCGGAGCAATCAACGGTCAGAAATCACCTACTCCCTTACTGGGAAATCTGTTTCAGGACTGGTTCCGAAGTTTGTAAAACTTCAAAAGGTGCTGTTCCGGTGCTTTTGAACGTCTGTAGCCAAAGTCATGAAAGCCTCATAATCTACAAGGGACGCTTCCCGACGAGCATCGGCTTCGGTCAGTTCTGCGCCTTGCTGAGCGAGGGCAATTCCCCCGCTGAAAACGATAAGTGATAAATTGATTCGAAGCATTGCATTTGGTTTACAGTACCGTACAACACAAATGCCAAAAGGTTCAATCGCAGATTCGTCCCTTGTGCTTCCCTTGATTGAATTGCTCCTCAACGGCCTTCATTTCTTCCAGCAATTCCGCCGATGGAGGCGTGTTCTGCAAGGATGACAAATCGGGCTGACCAGCCGCTACCCATGACGTATACCAAATGGATCCCACCGCTAAAATAGAAGCCCGGAGACGCCGTTCAACCATTCCATTGAGTCGTTTGTGGTACTCATTCGAGAATTCTTTGGAGTACACGGAAACAGTTTGCGTTCCGCGCTGCTCAAAGCTGTACTTCTTGTCGGAAGGAAATTCTGCCGTGAGGTCTTTTTCCATCGTTAGTACCGAATCAACAGCTGCATGCGAAGCCCTTACTGCCTCCCAGAAGAATTGTTGGGTGTTTGCAACGTATTCGGCTTTCCCCAGGAAATAATCGAAGTTTTCGTCGTTGATTTCCACGAGTCTGCTCTCCCAAAGACCATGAATTCCTCTTTGTCCGGTCAATTGACCGTTGTAATTTTCCGTAGTGTGTAACGGAACATGTGCATCACCGATGTAATGTCCGATATCGGCAGAATATTTCAAAATCAGATCGACATTCTGGGTTTCGAATGCGCGTTGTAATTTTTTTTGCATCACCGAGAGGTACCAGGGAACAATTCCGTACGCCTGAAGCGTGTCTTCGGTAAATTTCTCAACCGCAGCGTTCCAATCTTCAGGCATGACCGCGAATGGATCTTCTCCTTCTACCGCATAGTGATCAATATCAATGTAATGACGTGGCGCCTCACCATCCACCGCATACCGACGCTTGTCGGGATCAACGGCGTGTTCGGTCAAAAACTCAATGTGCTCCTTGTAAAACCCAAACATTTCGGGAGGTAAGGTGAAGATGGCAATTCGATTGATGCGTTTGTGTCCAAAAAACCCCCATGTGCGATTCACATGCTGGTTGCGGCCTCCCATGATCAAAAGAGGGAGAAGTAAGAGTAGAAGTATTCTAAAATTGAACCAGTTTCCCATCTCGCAACACCGGGATCACATCTGTTTGGTTGGGCGTCAGACAGTACTTGATATCCTCATTCAAATTGAGGTTCTTCAATCGCCTACGATGTGAACTTGCCTTCAAAAAGCCCATGTAATTATCCCAGGCAGAAAGATACAAATATTTTGCTGCGATGGATGAATCTTCGTTGGAGATAAAATTCCCTGTTCCAATCAGATACTCGCAGATAGCGCCCGCACAGATCGTGTCTTCCAGGTTGAATTTATCCTGCCATCCCGAACAAAGGCACAACGTGTCTTTTCGCTGCTCCTCAAGCCATTTGCAGAGTGCGTCAAGGTTGAGCAATGATCCAACGACAACAACGGGGGCATCTTGAGCGATGTTCAACGCCTTCGTACCATTGGTGGTCGTCAAAACCACTTCCTGATCCTTGAATTCATCGCGCATGTATGAGTACGGCGAATTTCCAAAGTCGAACCCCTCAACAATCTGACCTTTTCGTTCCGCTCCTA
>JAURNA010000228.1 GCA_030830385.1 Crocinitomicaceae bacterium
GACCCATCCTACCGCCCTTAAAGACTACTAAGAACGAATAATTAAGACGAAAGCCTATGGAAATCACTAATCAGCGCTTGCTATTCAAAAGCGCAAACTCCAAAATTTATCTAGAAGAAAACAACTACACTGATGATCAGGAAGTTGTAAAAATGCTCAATGCGATGCACCCACCAGCCGAGTTGGTGGCGCAATTTGTCAACGAGTATGAAGTCACCAAGGATCTTGCCATCCCGGGAGTACGCAAAGCAAAACGCAAAACTCGGGTAGACAACCAAGAGGCCCTTGTTCTGGAATACGTAGACGGCCATACACTGAAGGACTATTTGGAGCTCGCCAGCCCGAGCCTTCGTGAAAAATTGGAATTGCTGGTTTATCTCACGACAACCCTCGCAGAAATACATCAACATGGTATCATTCACAAAGATTTGAATCCAAACAATGTATTGGTCAGTAAAGATGGAAATATCAAGATCATCGACTTTGGAGCTTCAACGAAACTAAATGTTAAATCAACACAGCTAAAGAATCCCAAGAGGCTCGAAGGAACCCTGGTGTACATCTCGCCCGAGCAAACAGGGAGAATGAATCGGGTGATCGATTATCGTTCCGATTTGTATTCACTAGGTGTAATGATGTACGAAATGCTGTGTGGTGTCCGACCCTTTGAGTGCACGGATGAACTGGAGTTGATCCACGGTCACATAGCGCGTGTACCAGAACCGGTATCTTCCATCAACGATTCAATTCCGCCAATCCTTTCAGCGATTGTTGAGAAATTGATGGCAAAGAATGCAGAAGATCGCTACCAAACTGCGCATGGACTCAGACAAGATCTAGAGACGTGTCTGAATCGACTTTCTCCTGAGGGACATATTGCCGATTTCGACTTGCAAGCATACGACATTTCCGGGCAGTTGTTTTTCCCGGAAAAGCTATATGGAAGAAATCACGAACTGCATTCAATTATGCAGGCCTTTGAGCGCGCTTCAGTGGGCAGCACAGAGCTCTTTCTGGTATCCGGGTATTCCGGAATCGGGAAATCTGTACTCATTAACGAATTACACGGCCCGATTGGTGAAAGAAGAGGTCGATTTATTCGTGGTAAGTTCGATCAGCTTCAACGGATCGTTCCTCATGTCGCATTCATGCGATCGATTGAAGAGTTGGTAGATAACCTCTTGACCTTCGATGAGGAGAACCTGTCGACACTTCGAGACTCCATTCTGGAAGCTGTTGGTCAGAATGCTGGTGTATTGACAGAGGCGGTTCCCAGTCTCGAAACAATTCTCGGCAAACAGCCAAAACCGATTGAACTTGCACCAATGGAGGCCCAGAACCGATTCAACACCACGTTTGAGCAATTTGTTTACTCAATCGCAACACCGGAAAACCCACTGGTGATTTTCCTGGATGATTTGCAATGGGTAGATCAGGCATCGTTGGGTTTGTTGAACGTATTGGCTTCTTCCATCGGAGGAAAACATCTGTTGCTTATTGGAGCTTACAGAAGCAATGAGGTAGATTCAAGTCACCCATTACCAGGTATGGTAGAAACCATCCGACAATCAGGAACAACGATCACCGAGTTTGAACTGAGCAACCTCAACGAGAATTCTCTGAATGAATTGATTTCCGACACACTCAATTGTGGACCCTGGTACAGCGGTGAACTGTCTGCCATTATCCACCGGAAAACCAAAGGGAATTGCTTCTACGCGAAAGAGACGTTTAAGTCCATTCACGAAGAAGGCTTACTTCACTTTGACTACCAAAATCGCTCGTGGACATGGGATCTGGAAAAGATCGGAAGACAATCGGTATCTGAGAACGTGGGAGACATCCTTTTGAAAAAGGCCTCTCACTATAGCCGGGACACACAGAAGGTGCTAAAAATTGCTTCAAGTATTGGTAACGTCTTTGATCTCAAACTACTCGCAGGTATTCACAAGGAAACACCTGGGGCAACATTGTCTCATCTTTGGAAAACGATCGAAGACGGTTGGGTTATTTCATTAGACAATACCTACAAACACGTAGGCTTACGCTACGGAGACGATAGTCCCAATCCGAGTTTTAGATTCTCTCATGACAAAGTTCAGGAAGCTGCAAACCAGCTTCTGGGTGAAGGAGAGGCACAAACGTTCCACTATCAGATTGGTCGTGCCTTGATCGAGGACCAATCCACCCCGATGGACGAGAAACTCTTTGATGTGGCGAATCAATTTTTGATGGCCATGGATTTACTCACCGATCCCGAGGAACGAAAAGAAATCTGTCGCGTAAATATGGAAGCGGCGAAAAGGGCAGGAGGTTCCGCAGCCTTTGAGCAATCCAAGATTTATGCGGAGACAGCCCTGAGCTTATTGCCTGAAAATGGCTGGGAGGAAGCCTACGAATGGCAATTCAATGTATATACGGTCACAGCCATGGCTAACCTTGTGGTTGGTAACTTCGAACGCTGTGAATTCTTACTGGATTCAGCGTATGAGAAAGCGCAGTCTGAACTGGACAAGGCAGAGTGCTTAAACATGAAGCTCACGCAGTATACGTATTCATTCAAGTATGCAGAATCCATCGATATCGGTCGTGAAGCGCTCGCAATTTTGGGCGTCGAATTCCCGAGTGTGGATGAAGTGGAAAGCTTGCAGCAATTGGTAGGATCAGCAGCCATGGCAATTCAGGGCATGCTCGAGGGCAAGGACATGCAGTACATTCTTGACCTTCCTGAAATGGAGGACCCTAAACAGAAGCTGATCATGAAGTTGCTGGGGAATATCGGTCCGTCAACCTATGTAAATGGAAGTTTGGAGGCGTGGAGTTATACAGTGGTACTTTCTACGAAGATATCGCTTGAATTTGGTAACTCATCGTACTCTCCATACGGATATGTGCAGTACGGAATGATTGTTCAGGGTGTCTTTCAAATGCCAAGAGAGGGATATGCAATATCGAAAATGGCGTGTGAATTGGCCGACAAGCAGGGAAGACCGGGAATGGATCAGAAATGTCGCTGTTATTTCATTCTCGCGGATTATGTCCAACCATGGGTAATGCCATTTGCAAGTGCAGAAGTGGAAGCACAGGTAGGCATGCAATCCGCTCTTGAGTGCGGAAACAACCTGATGCGTGGATTTATGAATCTTCACCGTGTATTCAGCCAATTCTATCAGGGGATTCAGCTAAACGTACTGCAGGATTACATCAACGAGTCGATCGCGATCAACAAGAAGAATCAGCACGGACAGGGAGTTAATTCTATGACTGGAATGAAAATCTTTACCGATTATCTGGCGAGCACTTCGGGCGATAATATGGCAGAGCAGGAAGCCGCGTACCTCAAGAATTCGGTAGCTGTAAAAGATGTGTTCTCTGTACTTCAGTATCAGGTGTTCAGAGCGCAAATTGCCTACATGAATGGTGATTACGAATTAGCGATACAAATGTATCGTGATTCTGAGACCGTAAGTAAAGTCTATGCTGGCTTACATGCGATTACTACTCCCAGATTGTTCTATGCTGCGCTCTCCTTGATACAAATTGCCAAAAGAACGGAAGACAACACAGCTCTCCTCGAAGAAGCTCAGGGAATTCTGGGTGTACTGGAAGGATTTGCGACATTCTGTGCTGAAAATTACAGCAGCAAAATTGCTCTTATTAAGGCCGAACTTGCCGCATTGCAGGAAGATCATACGCAGGCCGTTGAATTTTACAAAGAAGCGATTATCCGCAGTGATGAAAACGGATTTATTTCGGATCAGGCAATTGCCAATGAGTTAGCCGGCATTTATTACCTCGAGGCGAGAAACGACAAGTTCATTGCAAATTCGTACCTGTCTGAGGCACAGTATATCTATGGTAAATGGGGTGCCAAACGCATGGTGCAAAGGCTGGGAGAAAAGTATCCTAACATTGGCCATGAAAAGGCCGCGGTCACGTCACCCGGAATCGAACAAACCAAGAGTTCGACTACAACGAAAAGCGGTCGATTGGATCTGAAGAGCGTTATCAAAGCCTCAGAGGTAATATCGTCCGAAATCCGTTTCGATAAACTCGTGAACAATTTGATTCGTGTAACTGTAGAGAGCGCAGGAGCACAACGAGGACTGTTCATCCGGAATGCAGAAGGACAGCAGCGTGTTTATGGAGGATAAGGATACGATAGCACCATCCAGTTCCCCGTAAATTTCAAAGATGCTCAGCTCGCACCGGTTTCGGTGGTAAACTACGTTACTCAGAAGCGCGAAACCCTCGTACTGGACGACATTAAGTCAGATCCGCGATTCGTTTCCGATCCTTTCTTCCGTGAAAATGCTTCACGATCCGTGTTGGCAATGCCCATTGTGAATCACGGACAGCTGGCTGGGGTGCTATACCTTGAGAATGAACTTGCGATTGGTGCATTCGACGAGAGCCGGGTGCAAATCCTGAAAGTCCTCTCCGGACAAATCGCCATTTCGATTGAAAATTCGATCCTCTACCAAAATCTGGAGCAGAAAGTAGAGGAGAGAACCGAGGAATTGGCGCGCGAGAAAGCAAAGTCAGACAAATTACTCCTCAATATTCTTCCTGAGAAGGTGGCAAATGAGTTAAAATCCGAAGGAAAATCACAGGCGCGTCGATTTGATCAGGTTACCGTATTCTTCAGTGACATTGTTTCCTTCACCAAAATCGCCAGTGAACTTTCTGCCGTAGAGCTGGTAGCCTTACTCGATGACTATTTCTCACACGTAGACGAAATCGTGGAGAAATACGGTCTGGAAAAGATCAAAACGATTGGAGATGCTTATCTCTGCGTGGGAGGTGTTCCGAAGGAAGATCCGGATAGCGCCGTCAAAATGATCAA
>JAURNA010000229.1 GCA_030830385.1 Crocinitomicaceae bacterium
CGGATCTTGCTCTCCTGTCAGAATTTTCAGAAACGTCGACTTTCCGGCACCATTGGCACCGATAACGCCATAGCAGTTACCATTGACAAACTTGAGGTTTACCTCATCGAAGAGAACGCGCTTTCCAAATTGAAGAGAAAGATTGTTTACTGTGATCATACCGGACTAAAATGTGCCGCAAAGTTAGCGTAAATTCCGTTCTCAACGCATGAATCCAAACGATAAAAGCCCATCACTTGTTCATTGTAATGTGGTCGGTTTATCTTTTGTTGATCGAATTTCGACGTTATGGACTCTTTTGACGCGGAAAGAAGCCGTAAGACCATAAGCGTGCGTTTCGTCAGCCAGCGGATTTCATCCAGCGTAAATTTCGCGAATAGAGCAACACGAAAAGACCTCCGGAGAACGTACTTCCCAGGGTTAAAGTTACCGGAATAGATTGTGGTGTTGCGTAGAAGTACACCGTTGCGATGGCTAAAAGTGAGTATATGATGTATAAATGAAAGCCCAGAACGCGTCGGCGCACCATGAAGATAACACCTGTGAGGCCGATCAGATAGGTCAGTAGATCAAGTGAGGTAGCAAGGTTGTGATTTGCACGTCGTACCTGAAGGTAATTAACCACTTTATCAACCTCTCCGATCATGAATGTAGCATTTCCGTCGGAAGCCTGGCGAAGGCTATTTTTTTCCTGCACCATGTCTAGTTCAATGTCCAGCATTTCATCATCAGAAATGGGGCCTCTCAGCAAATCAGCGGAAAGTCCCAAAATTGTATACCCCATCCAAATAAAGCTCAAAATGGCAAGTATCTTTATTAACAGGGGGCGTTTGTCGTTTGCTTCAGTCATGGCTATCATTCGTCGATACTCAATTCATATTTAACAAACGAAATACTTTCCGCAATCAGTGGGTGTAAGTATGTATCATCTGTAATGAATGGGACTCTTTTCCGGTAAGACTTTCTCAATGCTTCGATTTTCGGACCACACTTCTCTGTGCGGAAGTCCATGGCTTGAGAAGCATTCAAAAGTTCAATCCCCTGAATACTGTATGCATTTTCCACCACGCGATACAATTTGGTTGCGGCGTTAGCTCCCATGCTCACATGATCCTCCTGACCGTTACTTGAATCAATTGTATCGACCGATGCAGGAGTGCACAGTTGTTTGTTTTGACTCACGATCGATGCTGCCGTGTACTGAGAAACCATGAAACCTGAATTCAAACCAGGCTGCGCAATCAGGAAATCAGGCAATCCGCGTGTACCCGAAATGAGTTTGTAAATCCGTCTCTCGGAAATACTTGCAAGTTCTGCCAATGCAATCGCAAGAAAATCCATAACGAATGCCAGGGGTTGACCGTGAAAATTCCCTGCGGAAACCACATCGTCATCCTCCGGGAAAATTGTCGGGTTGTCTGTCACTGCGTTGATTTCTCTCTCTACGATTAAGGCACAATGGTCAATTGTATCTTTTGATGCACCGTGAACCTGGGGGATGCATCGGAACGAATACGGATCCTGTACATACGCCTTTTCCCGACCAGACATTTCGCTATTTTCCAGGTAATTCCACATGATTTCCGCCGTTTCGATTTGCCCTTTTTGATTCCGAATGGTATTTACATTCGACTGAAACGGGCTTCGTATTCCGTCGTATGCCTCAAGGGATAAAGCACTGATTGCGTTGAATTGTTTCCAAAGTTTCCGACTGTTTGCAACTGCATATGAGGCATACGCACTCATGAATTGCGTTCCGTTGAGCAGCGCTAATCCTTCTTTTGACTGTAATACCAGCGGTTTCAAGCCGTGTTCCGGGAGAACATCTATGGCGTTTCTTCGCTCACCGTTTACGTGTACCTCACCTTCACCAATAATGGGCAACGAAAGGTGTGCCAGTGGCACCAAATCCCCCGAAGCTCCCAGACTTCCCTGCTGATACACCACAGGGAGAATATCGTTGTTGTAGAAATAAAGTAGTCGTTCGATTGTTTCTACCTGTACGCCCGAATTACCATGCGACAGCCCTAGGGCTTTGAGCAAAAGCATTCTTTTCACGATCTCCGCCGGCACTTCTTCTCCCACTCCACAAGCATGAGAGAGCACAACATTGCGCTGCAACAATGCTAAACCTGACGGAGAAATCAGCGTATTACACAGTGCTCCAAATCCTGTATTGATGCCGTAAATCAATGTATCTCCCTCCTGCACTCTGGTATTGAGGAAGTCCCGGCATTTTTGAATCCGATTGCGCGCATTCTCACCCAACACTACCGGGTCTCCATTGTGCAGGATCCACTCTAACCGATCAAGTGAAATCCACTCATTATCAATAATATACATGCTCATGATTTGAAATAGTCAATTAACGAATCCAGTTTCACACGGCTCTGTTCACCGGTCAGCATATTTTTGAGTTGAACCTCACCGGAATCCAACTCCTCAGAACCGCAAAAAATCACCACTTTGACGTTTCGGGCATTCGCATATTTCATTTGCTTGTTCATTTTAGCATTCGACGGGTATAGCTCCGCAGAAAATCCGGCATTTCGCAAGTCACGAATCATCCCAAGAACTTCTGCTTCGCCTTCTGAACCAAAGTTGATGAACATTATTTCCAAAGCATTCGAGACAGTTTCGGGGAAGAGCTCCAATTCGGTAAGAACATCGTAGATTCGGTCTGCACCGAATGAAATTCCCACTCCAGAAACCCCTTTCATACCAAAAGTCCCGGTGAGATCGTCGTATCTCCCTCCACCACAGATACTACCTATCTGAACACCGTTAGCCTTTACTTCAAAGATTGCTCCTGTGTAGTAATTGAGTCCGCGAGCGAGCGTGACATCGAATTCGAGGCGGTTGGGGTTTACCCCCAGTGACTCGCAACGATCAAAAATGTAGCGCAACTCTTCAATTCCCTTCTTCCCAATTTCGCTTTCTCTGAGGTATTCCTCCATGCGATTCATTCGCTCTACTGTGCTTCCATCAATATCAAATAATGGCTCTATTCGGTTGACCGCTTCCTCAGAAACTCCTTTGTCCTGAAGCTCTTTGATCACTCCTTCTTTGCCGATCTTGTCCAACTTATCAATCGCCACCGTGATGTCGATGATTCGGTCTTCTTCGCCACACACTTCCGCAATTCCGGACAGTACTTTACGGTTGTTGATCTTGATGGTAAAATCAGGTACTTTGAGACGGGTCAGCACTTCATCGAACAATTGCACGAAATCCACCTCAAACAGAAGCGAATCGCTTCCTACAACGTCCGCGTCACACTGGTAAAATTCCTGATACCTTCCCTTTTGAGGCCTATCGGCTCTCCACACGGGTTGTATCTGGTAGCGTTTGAATGGAAACGGAAGATCATTTTGGTGTTGTACTACAAATCGTGCAAAAGGAACCGTAAGATCATATCGTAACGCCTTTTCCGACAGCGAATTGGCAAATCTCGGAATGTTTCGTTCTTCGAGAGCCATTTTGTCTGCTTTGAGCAGCTTTTCCCCTGAATTCAAAATACGAAAGATCAGCCGATCACCTTCGTCACCGTACTTTCCCATCAACGTTGAACTGTACTCAAAAGAAGGTGTTTCAATCGGTGCAAAACCATATTTTTCGAACGAATGCCTGATTGTATCAAAAATGTAATTTCGACGGGCAACCTGTTCAGGAAGTAAATCTCTTGTACCTTTCGGTGTTGATGGTCTTTGAGCCATGTTGAAGGTTTGTGGCAAATTTAGCAATAAGGCCGGATTTCTCTCCACCGGAATAGAGTCGGTCGGGATGAAAAAGGATCAGATCATTCAAGGACCATGTGTTCGTCGCAGATGGGGTATATTCTGCGGGAGAAAGAGGTATCACGAAAAGCAAGGTTAAAGTCCGAATGCATCGTATTTTACCCGGTCTATACATACTTATGGCGGAAAAGCATTGGCCCGCAAAAAGTCGGTATGTTTTTCAGATGAAACCCGGATCAATTGGCTCATCTGCACTTCATTCCGTAAATGGCGGCAGGCAACATTGCGAAAGCTCACGTACCTAATTCCATACTTACCCAACTCTGTTCTTCACCCATAGAATCACAGTGAATTGTACTGTCTAAAGTGATCCGGCCCGATCCGTTTCCACGAAATAGCTGAACATTCTACGGCTTTCAGATGTTTGGGTTGAATCTGCTTCCAATCCAGGCCTTCACGTTATCGTACCAAATACGATCCGATTCTTCCTGATTGAGGATACCCACTTCCACTGCAAAATCGATCACTCGACCAGGGTATGAATTTCGAATTCCCTCCATTTCTCCAAGAGGATATGGATCATCGAGACCCG
>JAURNA010000230.1 GCA_030830385.1 Crocinitomicaceae bacterium
AGGGCGGCTGGCATCGAATACGTGACCGGTGGCGAAGAACGCGAAGGCCAGCAGTGTCGGGATAAAAATGAGGCATCCCGAACACTGTCGGCAACCCCAATTTGAAGCATGGAGATGCCAACGTTGCTAGTTTCGACGGTGGTTTTGGTTCCGCTTATCTCGCCCGGCAAGTAGGACAAAAACGAGCGCGTGAAGTGTTCTTTTTGGAAATGGAATACTCCGCTCAGGAGGCATACGAAATGGGAATGGTCAACAAGGTGGTTCCACACGAAGAATTGGATCAAACGGCGTACGATTGGGCACAGCGCATTATGACCAAGAGCCCAACGGCAATCAAAATGCTCAAATTTGGCTTTAACCTGATCGATGACGGACTCGTCGGACAACAAGTGTATGCAGGGGAAGCTACGCGATTGGCATACGCCACAGAAGAAGCCCGTGAAGGTCGTGACGCATTTCTTGAAAAGCGCAAACCGAATTTCGATAAGTTTCCGAAGTTTCCGTAAATACCTTGATTGGCGTTGAGAGTCATACTGTCGGAGTATTGCGAGAACCCATGCGGCTATCCGACTATTGCATGGGAATTTTCGAATCGATTCCAAGTCGTAAAGGCGTCAAAAAAGCAATTTTAGCAGGCAGGGTAGAAGTCAACGGGAGCAAGGAAAGTACCGGTTATTGGATTCGGCAGGGTGATGTTATCACACTGTTGGAATCCGCATCACAACAGCAGAATTACAGAATCCGGTTGGGCGTCGTTTTCGAAGATGACCACATTGCTGTAATCAACAAACCTGCCGGACTTCTCACGAGTGGAAATCAATTTCAGACGGTTGAACGGGCACTTCCTCATAATTTGAAAATGAGCAGTGCAAAAGATGCTTTTTCCATTCCAAAGCCAGCGCATCGACTGGATTTCCCCACGAGTGGATTGTTAATCGTAGCCAAAACAGCGAGTGCTTTACGTTTCTTGAAACGGTCCTTCGAAAATCGGGAAATTGGAAAAGAATACCTCGCAATTACCGTGGGAATAATGCCTCAATCAGGAAGTATTCGTGTGCCCATTGACGGGAAAGAATCACAGACTGATTTTGAGGTGATACAATCTGTGGAGTCCAAAAAGTACAGTGCATTTAACCTTGTTCGCGCCAGCCCATTGACGGGAAGAAGGCATCAAATCCGGAATCATCTGTCGCACGTGGGATTTCCCATTCTTGGAGACGCTCACTATGGTGGTCGTTTGGATATGAAAAGAGGATTATACTTGCAGTCGAACATCATCCAATTTCAACATCCGGCTACGAACAGGTCCATGCGTTTTGCACTCGAATTACCCGGGAAGTTTCAAAAAATACTTTCCCAAAGAACACGGCGCGGTTTTTGATACTTCTCTGTAGGGGCTACAAATGGCAATGGATGCGGTCTATACCATTGTTCAGGATGGGTTCCCGCAGGTACTTTCTTCCGCTTTGGACCCAACCCGCAAATCAAGGCTCTAACCGAAAAAAACGATCGGGATGGCTTGCGTTCTAGGCTTCGGAGTTTCTTATTTGGACAAAGCGTATCCGTTTACGGGAAAATGAATCCGCGTTATCAGGTCGTTTTCTCCAACTTCGGTAGGTGAGTTACGATACGTTTCGAAGGGATGAATCTTCTTGTTTACATTCAGTTCGTTGCCGCGTTGCATGCTGTACAGCGTACTCCATGCGTTTCCCAGGTGTGGGTACGGCCCAACATGTTCCAGCGTGTACACCTGTGTCTGCGGAATGATTCCTGAAATGAATTCTCCCAAATCTCCTGATGGCGTTTCTTTCACGGGAATTCCGGAAATATATAGTACCTGCCGAGCGTTAAAATTCCATTTGAGGTACTGTGTGAACGCGGGCCCTCTTGCCTCCAGCTCATTGTCTTTTACATAGGCAAACAACGCAGGCATATCTTCTCGCATGCGCTGTCCCATATCATCAAAATGGCATAAACGCTTGATTCCGATGTAGTGGATTTCAGCCGAAGTTTCGTTGCCGATGAAATTAAGTTTGGAATGCACCTCGCCATCTTCTACAAAATCTTTGAGCAATCGTAAACCGCGATCGTAATCCATACTGATGAACGTGATCATCATTTTCTTCATCCAGAACATGAAGAAGGGAAGGTTTCCCTGCATGTACCATTTTACTTCTGTTTTACCGCCTTTCTCCTCCAATTCAAACCGAACCTTTGATTTGGATTTCCATGGCTTCAGGAAGGTAAGGTCAAGATCGATTGATTGGTTTTTTTCCTCTGCCGAAATGTGCATTTCACCGGATCCCACACGCTTCCCTTCCCAGGAATGGTGCTTTTTGTTGTCGGATACGGTTACGCTCACTCCTTCTTCCATGATCAGCCACGGAGACCAGACCGTCCATTGGCTGAGATCATTGAGTTTGGAAAATACCTCGTTGGCAGAAGCGTCTATTTCAGTGGATCGAACTACATCAAATTTCGGCATGTGAATGGGTTTTTTGATTGGAAGTTAGCGAAAAACACAATTGAATCAGTACATTACCGTAAAACGCACAAAAAATCCCGGCGACTGAGCCTGTCGAAGTCCCGGGATTTTTTTGTATTGAATATCAGATTGTTACTTCTTGAAGTTGTCTGCTACGATGAGGTCTTTTGTTCCGTGTGTCCATGAGTAGAACCCTTCGCCAGACTTCACTCCGAGTTTTCCGGCGGTTACCATGTTCACCAGCAACGGGCACGGAGCGTACTTTGGATTTCCGAGTCCGTCGTACAATACTTCCATGATTGCCAGGCAAACATCCAGCCCGATAAAATCCGCCAATTGAAGGGGCCCCATTGGGTGTGCCATCCCCAATTTCATTACGGTATCAATCTCCTCAACGCCAGCGACACCCTCATTCAAAGTGATGATCGCTTCATTGATCATTGGCATCAGAATGCGATTCGCAACAAACCCCGGATAATCATTCACTTCCACCGGAACTTTGTTCAGTTTACGAGACGTTTCCATGATCAGGTCGGTGACCTCATCTGAAGTTGAATATCCACGAATGATTTCTACCAGTTTCATAATCGGAACCGGGTTCATGAAGTGCATTCCGATGACCTTGTCCGGTCGATTCGTTACCGCTGCGATTTTCGTGATGGAAATTGACGAAGTGTTTGTTGCCAAAATCACATGATCGTCTGTCATCGAATCCAAATCCCGGAAAATTTTCAGTTTCAGATCGATGTTTTCCGTTGCTGCTTCTACCACAAGATCGGTTTCTTTCACACCT